>CBDUXN010000134.1:0-10090 GCA_965371185.1 uncultured Thermoplasmata archaeon | reverse complement strand
CAGGTACGAACGTTACCATTGTAAAGAAACAGCTTGTGATCCCAATGGCGGCGATGATGCCGAAATCCTTGAGCGGGTCCATGGGAGAGGCAACATTCGAGAGGAAGGCCGCCATTGTTGTGACTGTCACTAGCAGCAGGGCCGTGCCCACGTGACGGATGGTCTTTTCCACAGCATGATCAATCTCCTTTCCCTTGTTGATCTCTTCGCGATGGCGCATGGTCAGATGTATTCCATAATCTATTCCGAGGCCGACTATGAGGATGGGCACCACGAGCGTCATGGGATTGAACGAAAAGCCCAGGGCTGTGCCGAAACCGTACATCCACAGAATCCCCATTACAAGGGCAGTAAGACTGATGATCATATCCCATCCGTTCCTGAACACCAGCCCCAAGATTATCAGAATCAAGATGAACGCAGCTGGAAGCAGGAAAACCATATTCTCGCTCATGGCGCCCATGATTTCGTCCATGATAAGGCTCATGCCCATAACCCGCATTTCTGTGGATTCAAGATCCATATCTTTTACAATGGCATCCATACGTTCCTCGGACCGAGATAGCGGGCTTTCCTCGGTGGTCATGTGTTCACCCCCAGCATCCTCTCCAAGGGATCCGTTCAAAGTGATGATTATCATGGTCCCTTTAGCCCGAATATCGTCAGTATCATTAGAAAAATCGCTGGTCAGCAGCATTGAAAACATGCCTTTGACATAGGGAGGTGTGAAATCGGAGGATAAGAGTCCTGTGATGGTCTGCTTGATAAGGGTGTCGTTCATGCCCTGGATAGCAGCGATCTTTTCATCGATGTCTGGTTCCATATTCCCCTGGGCAGCCAATGCTGATTGGGCCACAATGTCTGCCACTGAGTTCGCATTGTCTGAGGGATCGTCTGGATACATAAGGGTTGGCGCTATTGTAGGGTCATTGACAATATCCCTTTCTACTATTAGCATCTCCTCCATTGCCCCCGAAGTCAGGACATCTTGGTTCGTACCTTTGACAAGAATGGTGACGCTGTATACGTTTGAAGTGCTGAATAGCTCCGCCACGTCTTCCTGTGCAATAACAACTTCATTCTCCGGCATGAACGAGGATTCCGAGAACTCCTGGTCGATGCCAAATATCCCGATGAATCCTGCAGCAAGGATAGATATCGCGCACAAGATGGCGATTGTCAACTTCGGATAAGCCGATACTGCCTGGCCTAATGATTTCATCACCATAAAAACCACCATTACATACATACTGGATTACTTAGAAGTATCCTTATTTTCTTTCTTACCATGAGCCTCCAGAATCTGCCCGATTTGTTCGGTCATATCTGAAAGAACCTGGTTCAAAACACTGCTCTCCACCAACATGATTGTCCAAGCACCGTTGGGAAGGGGATTCGATATGACAAGAAGCTTGTCCCCGGGCTTGATGCCGTGTTTCTTTCGCATCTCGGATGGGAGAACGATCTGCCCTCTCTCACCAACCGTCGTACTTCCTTGGAACTCGGGTTTCGGAAACATCACAATCACCAGGGAGAAGAAAGGGCAATTCAAATATATAAACATTATCATTAGAATCATTTAAATCATACAAATCATGCGGTGGAGTTACGGGAATCAATAACTCAGTGTTTTTGATTTGAACAGCATTATCTTTTGTTCCTTGATTTCCGTTCATGGCCATATTATTATCAAGAATGAGTATCAATAATGATAACCAAAGAATATCAAAATTTCTTACCATAAAGTATAATATGATGGCGATGTTTAGATTACAAAATCTATTATAGGTTCATGGAGATTATCCGTTATAATGGGCGATTAAAGATGCTCTAGGAGCGTGGGATAATCGTGTTAAAAAATGATGGGCGAAAGGTTACAAGTCTTTGTACCGTTTCAATCATAGCTCTTTTGATCGTTACCCCATTATTGACGAATCTCGTGGGTAATAACGGTGATTCAAAGGATGGCAGGCCCGATTACCGTAACGATGTCGAGAACTCGGATTTGGATGCAGACATTTATAGTGGAAACGCACTAGAAAACGGACATACCATCACAAATACCCCCGTAAAAAAAAGCGGCACGCGGGCTGGCATTGCCAGAACCCTCGATCGGAACCTTGAACCTGTGATCGTGATCGGGAGCGATATTCCAGATTTTATCGGATCGAACGTCACGGATAACGAAACCAGCGGCAGTGAGATCGATATATTTATATATGCATGGAACAGCACCGGAGACACTTGGTCGCAAATACCGTTTCAGATAGATGAGAGAGATTCGTCAGGCTCCTATATTAACGAAGACGACCAGCAGTTCGAAAAATTGGACGGGAACGATGAGGTCGTGTTCATGGTGGAAGATATGGGAGATTGGGCCCCGGCAAACCAATGGGTTGTCGGAGCCAATCTATTGAAGAGATATGAAATAAATGTCACGGACCCATTGAACACAAATAATATGGCGTGGGCTTATATTTTCAAGAACGAGACCCTAAATGGAATCGAGTTTACAACGGACTATGTTGATTACAGTGCACCAGATTCGATTATTGCCACCAATTATATAATTGACTACCAAAATGGCAATCCCTCAATTACAGAAAACTTTACAATCACAGTTGCCGGTGGTGGTGATGGGACAGATATTCTCGACAGGACCAAACTCCGAATGTCCATGTTTGGAGGCATGGTTAATATAAACGAAAATGACGCCTCGAGCGTTATTCAAGGGATCGTAGACGGCCCGGTCAGGGTAATCAAAAAGACAGGGAGCGGCTCGGATGACACCCTTTTATTCTACTACAAATCCCTAACAAGGACCGATTCTTCCATAGATTTACCGGCCAACACCGATTACATAATACTGTACTCCGACTATCTGAGCAGTGCGGTCCCCATGACATATTACGATGAAAATAATGGGGGCGGAGTCACTATTGACGGGATCGATGACCCGGCGATTGTCAAGAATCCACTACCGTTGTGGCAGGAGGCTACAGGTCCGAAGGGTTCGGTTGTGACTGTTACCGATCCCACCAGCGTCACAGCGGGTTCAAAGCTCCTCTACTGGAAGGACGACTCGACGTACGACGACGGTACCGGCAGCGAACAACCCGGCGCATACGGCAACGGAGGTGTTCAATTGAACAATCCTGCCGAGCAAACCGCCGTGATCCTGTCAAAGATGTTCATACTCCCTGCGAATCAGGGAAATGTGGGCAGCACATACGGAGATTATTATAACAATCCATTGAATATAGACATAACATTTGTAGAGGGACAGTATCCAAATTCTAGTGTTTTGCCCCTGCCACCTTATGAAACAACTACAATATTTAACATCGACTACACTGCAAATGATTGGTCGGGTAGTGGTATTAAAAATGTTACTTTGTGGTATAACAATAGTTATGGATGGACTTCATACGGCAATTTCACGTCTAGCCCGATATCATTTGACACCTCACTGACTGGAGGCAATGGCATATACGAATTTTACACGATAGCTAGGGATAACATGAGTAATGAGGAGCCCATTCCGGCAACTAACGATACATGGACAATAGTCGATACGACTGTTAGTTCAATCGCAGATACTTTGCCTATCTATGAAACTACCACACCTTTCATAGGGAATGCAACTACAGCTTCTGACCTCTCTGGTATCACCAATGTTACTTTCTATTATTCATACTCTTCAGATGGGATGGAATACGATCCCTGGGAGTCATTCGGCCAAAAATCATCTCCCCCATGGTCCTGGTCCTTTACAGCCCCGAATGGGGACGGGTACTATCAATTTTATAGCATAGCTAATGATACCGCAGGAAACACTGAGCTTGCTCCACCTGGTAATGATACATGGACTATTGTCGATACTGCTATTGGTTCAAGTGTAGATACCCAACCCATCTATCAAACAAACACGGTATTTACAGTCACCGCAACTACGGCTTCGGACCTATCTGGTATTACGAACGTTACACTTTATTATTCATATTCCTCTGATGGTGCGAGTTATGGCGCGTATCTCCAATTCAATCAAGATGTTGCAGCACCTTGGTCATGGGATTTTGTTGCTCCCAATAGCAACGGGTACTATCAATTCTATTCCATAGCAAATGATACAGCAGGTAATATTGAAAACGCTCCTGCAAATAATGATACGTGGACAATTGTAGATGTTGGGGTCAGTTCAAGTGTAAATGCATTACCCGCTTATACGACGAATAAGCCTTTCCCAGTGACTGGAATCACAGCTTCTGATATGTCTAGTGTTACGAATGTCACACTCTACTATTCCTATTCTTTGGATGGTATAACCTACGGTCCATGGATGGCGTTTGGTAAGGATTTTTCCTCCCCATGGTCCTGGTCCTTTACAGCCCCGAATGGGGACGGGTACTATCAATTTTATAGCATAGCTAATGATACCGCAGGAAACACTGAGCTTGCTCCACCTGGTAATGATACATGGACTATTGTCGATACTGCTATTGGTTCAAGTGTAGATACCCAACCCATCTATCAAACAAACACGGTATTTACAGTCACCGCAACTACGGCTTCGGACCTATCTGGTATTACGAACGTTACACTTTATTATTCATATTCCTCTGATGGTGCGAGTTATGGCGCGTATCTCCAATTCGGTCAAGATGTTGCAGCACCTTGGTCATGGGATTTTGTAGCTCCCAATGGCAATGGGTACTATCAATTCTATACTATAGCAAATGATACAGCGGGTAACACAGAGGGGGCACCTGTAGCCAATGACACTTGGACAGTTGTAGATACGACAGTGAGCTCAATTGCCGATGCCCTCGGATCATATCAAACTTCTCTATCTTTTATAATAACTGCAACCACATTACCTGACTTATCAGGTATAAATAATGTGACTCTACTCTATTCTTATTCATCAGACAGCACGAACTATGGCCAATGGATAGTGTTTGGCAAGGATTATTCTCCACCATGGTCTTGGTCCTTTACTGCTCCAAATGGAGATGGGTTCTACCAATTCCACAGTATAGCTAATGATTCCGCAGGAAACAATGAGTTTGCTCCACCGGGCAATGATACATGGACTATTATCGATACTACTGATCCAACTTCTAATGCCGGCGCCCTTCCCACATACGAAACCACCTCAACATTCAGTATTGCATACACTGCAAGTGATGCTAATGGCATCAAAAATGTCATACTATGGTATAAAAAAGATACTGATATATGGACTAATTACGGTGATTTTACATCCAGCCCGATATTGTTTGATAGCTCAATCACAGGTGGAGATGGCATCTATCAATTCTATACGATAGCAATAGATATCTATGGAAATGAAGAAAGCGTGCCTGCAGGTAATGATACTTGGACGGTAGTAGATACTATCCCTCCCGAGAAACCGACTGGTTTGACCGTTAATATATCTGGTCGGAATGGAGACGCCTTGATGTTAAATTGGAATGCGAATACGGAAGGAGATGTTGCTGGTTATAATATTTATCGGTCAACTACTTCTGGGAGTGGATATATCCAAATTAACACGGAGTTAATTAGTGGTACCTCTTTTCAGGATACTGGTCTGACTCCTGGTACAACTTATTATTATGTGATTACTGCATTTGACAATGCTCTAAGCGAATCCGATTACTCAATAGAAGCCTTTGGCATCCCTGATATTGATACAGATGGGGATGGTATAGGCAACACAAAAGATACAGATGATGATGGCGATGGGTTGAGCGTTCTATGGTACCTTCTTCCGGTAGTTACAATTATTCTCATTTTGCTAATTGTGATGTTACTAAGAAAAAGGAGAGATGTGGAGCCTCCTGGAACAAAAAGATGAAAAAAGAGGGATAAAGAACGGTAATGTGGTGTAAGAAGGATATCCACTAGTGGCTTATTATAGGAAAATCCACGGATAAAAAGAAAAGCGGTTTCATAATTCGATGTTGGCCTCAGTTAGATTTGCGTCCGGATCCGGTATGAAAGGAAAAAATGAAGAGTTGCGACGAATCAGCTCATTGGCTTTTAGTCAATTTCCTGAGGAGGGTTTCGATCCTCTTGAGAGATTTTTCTATCCGAGCTAGTCGGCAGTTCAGACAGTTGCAACCCTCTAAAGGCGCTTTCTCATAAGTCATTGTACTTTTCAACACCACATGCCTATTTAAATCTTGATCCGTCTATTGACACATCCTCCATACCTAATATCTTCCTTACAATAGCTTCATAACTATGATTTCGCCAGATTTTCAGATCTGGGATCGAGAACATCATTATATTTGGATCTTCTGAGAAATACTCACGGGTTTTCGAGGCCTCAGTGATTTGAGAGACTGCTCTTTTGCATTCGCTGAAGTTTTCAAATACCCCAAGAAAAATCGTTTCAAATTCCTCCATCATTGCGAATATTATGTTATTCTCATATCTTCGTGTATCCGGATGTTTCTTTATGTCAATGAATGATATGTCGGGTCTGAATTTGATATGACCGAAGGCAAGCACTTCGAATCCGAGCTTCTGGAGGTTTGGGATATTTATTGTTTTCAATAGGCCTTCGGCTTCGAAATTTCTCCTCATCTTGGTGACAGCATGCCGTGTGACCTTGATTTTCTCTGCTAATCCTTTATCTGTAGCTTCTGGGTATTTGATCAGACCGTGATATCCCTTTTTTTCAATACTGTTCAGGCCGATTTCTTTAATATCGGTTGCTATGGTTGATAGCATGTCTTGCCTTTCCTCATCAATTTTAAGCCCAAAACTCTGTCTTAGTAATGGGGCATAATCAAAAAAGCGGTATATGTTGGCTAATTGAGCTGAGAATAAAACGCTGTGAATCGCCCCTCTCCCGAATTTCATTTCTCTACAGATTTTCTCCAACAAAATCAGGTCCTTTTTCATATCAGTATAATTTCGGGCTATCGCAAATCCAAATCCTTGGTTGGTCTCGCCTGCCGCATAGAACGCCTCTTCAAATCTGACCTCTGTGTTATCGAAAGCGTCAAGAGTTGAATCCGTTAATGTAACCGATGGAAAACTCCCATATATCACGGCAAACAACTCAGCACCCAAATGTTGCAGGAAAGGCACCCTTATTGTAAAATAAATATCCGCTTTTTTCAGACGATTCTTGATCTTGTTGATCGTTGACTGATTTAAACCGATTTTCTCGGATAGCTCACGATCAGTTAAGGTTGGATATCTAACTAAACCGTAGAGCGTTAACTTTTCATTTTTCGTGAGAGAGGTCATTGCCATGAGAGTGCTGAGATGCTTTACCATATTTATATCTTTCCGAGAATGTAGTTTTGAATGAATATGAACAACCAAAATCGGCAAAATAAGTAATGACCTTTCTAAAGATTTAAATCAAATAAACGTATTCAGAGGAAAAAACTACGGTAATTATCGATATAGAGGTTTACAAATGGTAATGGACAGATTAGGAAAACGAGTCTCTGAATATCCAAAGGTAACAATAGTCACCATCATAGTAATAACTCTGATTGCTATGGGTTCTATACAAATATTTGGTATCGAACAAGAGTTTGGGGAAGAATCATTTATGCCTGAAATGGAGATCGCAATAGCCTCTGATGAGATCTCTGAGAAATACACCGCCACATACCGTGTATCAATACTCGTTAAATCAAAAAATGGTGATGTTCTAACTTCTGATGCTCTTGTAGAGATGCTTCAAATCGAGAAGGCTATCGTTAATGATACAGGGATTATACCTACGCTAGAAATTCCTGAGACGCCATCTGATAATGTGATTTCTGTCGCGGATATTATTGCACAAATGGCGTTAGTCCAACAAAACATAAGGAATCCCGACATGGATCAGAAGATTTTTGTGATTCAGAACATGAATGACTCTCAAGTAAAACAACTTATAAGTGGGATATTAAGCTCGGACCAAACCCCCCCGATAGTCAAAGACAAGTTTCCAATGATGCTAACAAAGGATTTCAACGCCACAAATAACATTAAAGCAAAGGGTACAGTGATTATGATTTATCTAAACGCCTCAATGGCTAGGGGTACTGGCGGTATGGGCCCTACAACTGAAGAATCGAAGCTCTCAGAATCAGAAGAAAGAATGAATGAAATAGTTAAAAGTGCAGAGCTAGAGTCAACTGAGATGACTCTGATGAGTATGAACACAATTATGGATGAGATAATGGATGCAATGTTCGCATCTATGATGATATTGTTGCCCATCGCTTTTGGATTGGTTATCGTTATATTGGCGATCATATATCGAAGTGGTATAGATATGTTAATTAGCTTGCTTGCACTTGGTTTTGCGATAATATGGGTCTTTGGTTTTGGGTCTGCGATGGGGTATACATTCAACCCCATGACAATCGCTGTGCCTGTATTGATCGTTGGGCTTGGAATAGACTATGGCATCCATATCACAATGCGATACCGTGAGGAGAGTAAGGGTGGCAAGAAGATTGAAGAATCGATAGGAATAACTATAAAGTCTGTAGGAATGGCACTATTGCTCGCTACAATAACGACTGTGGTCGCGTTTTTATCCAATTTAGCCTCTCCTATAGGGCTTCTGAGGGAGTTCGGGGTTCTTTGTGCGATTGGGATTATTGGTAGTTTTGTTACTATGACTACTTTTGTACCCGCGTGTAAACAACTTAGAGATCTTAGAAAATTGAAAAAAAATAAATTATTGAATAAAGAGCAAAAGAGTAATAATCAGAGTAAAAGAAGTCCGAGAGTAAAAAGTGCTGGTGTGGTTATTTTAGATAGAGCAATGGGCAGTGGTGCAGTGGCGGCAGAGCATCACCCTGCAGCTGTAATAATTGTTGTATTATTAATCACCGTTGGTGCAGGTTGGCTAGCTTTTCAATTAGAAACAACTTTTAATTTCGAGGATTTTCTACCGAAGGATCTGGAGATCACAAAAGACCTAGAATTCACGATGAACGAATTTGAGGTACCTGGCGGTGAGGCGGAAAAGGTTAATATTCTGGTGAAGGGTGATATTACTGACCCTGATTTATTGAGAGCTATAAATGAAACGATATATAATATGAGGAACGATGAATCTGTTCTAAAACTCGGAGATGAACCTGACGTTCAATCAATATTATCTTTAATGGAGGATTGGGCAACTAACTCAACAATCGGTATGGGAGATCCCAACTATGATCCAAACTTTGAAACTATTTATAATGACACTATGACGATAGATGGCATACCAAAACCCACTACCAATAATGCAGACATTAAAAAGTTATACGAGTGGTTGTATTTAAACCCAAATTCGACAAAAGCCATTCAACATATTTTACATACCACGGAGGATAACAATTATGATAGCACAGTTGTACGAATTTCCGTTGATGTAGGTATCAACGACGACGAAGCGATCGAAACGCTTCATAACGATTTAAAAGAGGATAAAAAACCGTTAGATGACAGTGCAGATGAATCCATAGTGACAAGTGGTCCAATTTTAACAAAGGTTATCATGGATTCTTTAAATGATAGTCAAATTCGTTCATTGATCATCACAATTATTGTCTCTCTTATTATTCTAACTATTGTATTCTGGTACAAATGGCGATCATTAACGCTTGGAGCGATTACATTAACGCCTGTCATATTTTGTGTTATATGGACTCTTGGAACGATGTATCTAGTAGATATCTCACTTAATGTGATGACGATCACAATTGCGTCTTTAACTATTGGTCTGGGAATAACTTATGGGATACATATCACCCATAGGTTCTTAGAGGATTTTGAGCGCCACGATACTATTGATGCAGCATGTCGGAGTACAGTTAGGCATACGGGAACCGCATTATTTGGAGCGGCAGCAACAACCATTGCCGGCTTTGGGTTACTCGTGTTCGCTTTGATGCCACCTTTACAACAATTTGGAGGCATAACCGCATTGACTATCCTATACAGCTTCTTGGCCTCGGTGTTCGTCCTTCCTACAATCCTCGTGATGTGGGCAAAGCGAGTGAAGAGAAAGGAAAAAGAGAAAAGCGGTGAGGAAGTACCGCAGGACGAATATGAGAATACTCTAAGAGAAAGGGGC
>CBDUXN010000133.1:0-10100 GCA_965371185.1 uncultured Thermoplasmata archaeon | reverse complement strand
GATAAAAAGAATAAATTAATTGCTAAGATATTAAACTATTATAAGGAGCAAAAGAAAGTCTCAGTAAAGGTTACTGAGAGATACTTAAGGAGTTACGAAAAAAAGGAAAAGAAAATTGTAAAATCGAAAAGGGATTTAAATCGTACTATTAACAAAACTGAAGGAAAATATAGGACAAAGGACAAAATATTTTTTGATATTGTGGATATGGAAAATCAAGGAGTGACTAAATCTGCTGGTGAAAAGATTAGAAGAATTTTATATAATCTCGAAAAGCAATTAACCCCAGAGGTCAAAAAAATTGATAACCGATTTGAAAAAGCAATATCAAAATGGAATGAAATACAAAGCAACACACCCCGAGACCATAATTGGTTATCTTATGTAATAAAAAAACATGATCCGGGAATATCCTATATAAAATTACCACAACTACATTTTGTTGTTTCTAATGATCAAATTTTTATAGAACTTTATGTCCCTGAGGCCGCTAAAAAACATAGAGAAAATTTCGGGAACAACCTAGTAAATAATCGGAAAAAAATTATGAAACTTATAAAAGGGTTAGATGATTATTATATTGATTATAGACTTTATCGTCAAGATCGAATAGAAACATATACAGAATCTTTTACTTATGGTGATTTAAAAGAAATTGAACAACATGGATTGATGAAATTCTCGATTGGATATCTTCTTGATGAAGATGATATTATAGAAAAGGAATTAGATTATAAGACTTTAGCAATTAAAGTTTTTAATGATGTCTATCCGATCTATAAATATTTTATAAAATCATAGAAAGATTTATTATATATAAAATATATATATTGTATAGATAATATGCCTCTTAAGCTCGAAACAAAACTACAGCAAATTGGGACCTCTGGGACACTAGTCACATCAATCCCCAAACCAATTGTAAAGCATCTCGGGCTTAAAAAAGGCGACAAACTCGAAATGTATCTCGATGAAAAAGACCGCTTAATAATCGAAAAAGCAAAGTGATAGTGGCACCAGGGTGCTGGTAACACCCCGATGCCCGCTACCACACCTTGCATGGAGGCGTGATAGCTTGGTTACGGAAATAGGAGTAGGAAATAATAACGGTATTGGTGTTTTTGATAGTGTAGAGTCTGATAGTGAGCCCAGGGTTTTGAGAGCTGCTGTTTATGTGAGGGTTAGCTCTCTGGAGCAGGCCGAGAACTGGAGCCTGGAGGGGCAGATCAGGGATATCAAGAAGTACTGTAAAAAGAAAGGGTACAAGGTCGTGAGGATCTACAAGGACCCAGGCTTTTCAGGTAAAGACATAGAGCGGCCAGGGCTACAAGCAATATTAGAATATGCCATAAGGGGAGCCTTTGATGTTCTGGTGGTCTGGAAATACGACAGGCTCAGCAGGAACGAGGTGGATTTTCCAGTTTTGCTCAACTATTTCAAAAACTTAAATATCCAAATAGAGTCCGTAAACGAGCCCGTAGGCATGGAAAACACCCCTTATAACGAGTTCATTGTGGGCATTTTCGGCCTTGTCTCCGCACTATACCGGAAAGAATTAATTGGCAGGACGAGGATGGGGATGAGGGTAAGGCTCCAAAACGGCTTCTTCAGGGGCACTTGTCCACCGTACGGCTATAATTATAATACCAAGACAGGTCATCTTGAGTTCAATAAGATTGAATATAAGGCCGTTGTAGACATATTTCATAAATATCTTGAATGGGAGAGCTTAGGTGCGGTGCGCAGATGGCTCGAAAAGAACAGAATCCCTACCAAACGGGGAGCTAGGTGGAAGATAAACACCATCAGAGGGATACTTGAAAACAAGGTGTACCTCGGATATTACATCTATAAAGATATAGTGACCTATCACGAAGAGATCAGGTTGATATCTGAGGAGACCTTCCTTAAGGTCAGAAAGAAGCTGAAAGAAAGGGCGAAATTGGGTCCTGCGGGATTTTACAACCCGAGAATCTTAAAGTTCAGGGGCCAATTGTTTTGGGAGAACGATACCGATAATGAGATCGTCCAGGAACATCTTGCAAGGAAGGCGGAGATGCCCCAATGCCCTAGATGTGGTGATAATATTGCTGTCAGGAAATGGGGGTTCAAGAATTCACCTACTTTTGGGAGGCTACAAACGTACAACTGCAAGCCTTGTAATCATGAATTTATTATCTATCCTGAGAAGCCGATAAGGATCGATGTTGACGTTTGTCCAAAATGCAAATCTAAGAGGTTCGTCAGAAAAGAGGGTGGATATTGGCCAAAATCCGGGGGAAAGGTGCAAAAATATTATTGCAATAAGTGTAGGTATTGGTTTCGAGCTAGTCTTCCCTTAAAGCTTGATAATATAAGGCCGAAATGTCCTTATTGTGGGGCTGAGAAGGTGTATAGCCAAGGGAAGAGGAGGTTTGGTAATAATATGTATCAGTACTGGCAGTGTCAGGAGTGCGGGAAGTATTGGGGGATAGAGTGTTGACAGGTGGTCAACCGAGTGTCCACAGCTTGCTATGAAATTTAAAGGGACCACTTCGTACCTGCTTCGGAAGGAATTCCCTGAGCTCAAGAAACAGGTGAGAGACCATCTCTGGGCTCCCTCAAATTATCACGGTTCGGTTGGGCAGGGATTCGAGGTCATCGAAAATTATATCAAATCTCCGGATGATCATCATCGAGGATGATGGAGGGCAATTGGACTTTGGTTCTATTTTATTTTTTATGATGATTTCTACATAGCTTTGCCATGTATAACAGATGTTTGTCATTTTTGATAAACTTTGGGTATGAATTCACGCTGAGATAGAATCTCTTCCTTCGGTTCTTTTAGATACCGTAACAAGTCCTTTAAATTTGCAGCATCGATAGGATTTTCTAATATTCTCTCTTTTGTTTTTGATTCCAAGATATCTTCGAAATTATATCTAATCATGCTATAACCTACATAGCTAATAAGAGAACGGACCCTAGATGAGCTCGGTTTTGCCCTACAAAGACAATCCAATATCAAATCAATACTTTTCTCATTACCCACGTTACATAATATTTGAAATAATTTTTCTGTATTGTGATCAAAACCTTTGACTTTTCCAATCAATTCTTCAATTTTTCCTAAATGATTTTCTTTCATAAGTTTGATATAATCATCATTAATTGAGTGAAAAACTAAACAATGTAAACCTCCTAACAATGGATTAAAAGTAGATTTATTCTTGATAGCCATTAAATCAATACATTTTTTAACACCCTCAATTAACTCGGGATCTTTAGAGTTTTGGAAAAATGTACGGCCACATAACCTTTCAAAACCATCAGCTGCTGATTCTTGTAAAGGAACATTCTCTACTTGTAAATCCACTATTATCTTTTTCAATTCTTTTTTTAATCTTTGAGTTTCTTTCTCCACTCTGTTTTGTTCTGCTAATTTTCTCATTTTTTCTCTTTCCTCTTGAGTTTCTTTTTCCCTTTGCATCCTCGCTTCTTCCTTTTCCACTTCTTTTTCTTTTTCCAATTCTGAAATATGAAATTTTTTTTCTGCTTCCTTTAATATATGCAACCTCCAATCAACCATAAGGTATTTTTTGCCTAATAAAATCCTTATCATATATCCAACAATAGCTGCAATTATTATGATAATAATAACAAACAGACCATAAAAGATTGTAATAGGAATTCCTAATCCATAAATAACAATAGGATCCACTTCACCTGTAACTGGGATTAGTATAAACATCGAGATAAAAGTCGTCAATAATGCAGCTGGGATATATTTTATAAATGCATCCAATATAGAATTTTTCACCTCGATTTTTGTTTTCAAATCTACTAATTCATATTTATTCATCTTTTCAATCTTATCTTCTAACGCTTTGAAACGGCGATCTGGAGTTTTTTTACCTTCGAACATGGAATCAAGACTAAAACTACCAACTACCTTTTATATATTTGGTAGGGAATGAGTTTTTAATTTGTGAGTTTTTCAATTGAAATCCGATATTTCTTTACTTATTGATTTTTCATACATGTAACTTTACATACCATGTAAGACCAAACTTTAGAATCGGGTACTTCCATTTTGTAGTCGCAATAGCTACAATATATTTAAGATGATGGAAAACAATATAATACCTCATGACTCGAACATTTAAAGTAAATGTATCTGGAAACAAAAAAGCTATCCTCAATCGAATAAAAGAAGCAGGTAGAAAACAAGGAGTCACTGTAGCAGGAACCACAAATGGAGGGAAATTCTCAGGACTTATTTCCGGTAATTATTCAGTTACTGGGAACACCGTAACCGTGAGCATAACGAAAAAACCATTTATTATCTCCTGGGAAGACGTTGAAAGGCGTTTAAGATCTGGATTAGAAGGGTAATCTATATACTCCCTGACTAATAAGCTAGAGGATTTCTACACTGCGTTGGGAGCTATAATGGGTATATAACGCCCAGCGGGTATCTGAAGTTTGCGGAGCGAAACGGAGCAAATTTGGGCCGAGGCGAGCGTAGTGAGCCGAGCCAGATACCCGCTTGCTAGGCGAAGTGGCAGCATTTTTAATCCTCTATATAATCCGGTCTTTTTCATAAGAACTTACGATTAGATCCACAGCTTTATCTATGTCACTCTCAGACCTTATTAAAAAGATCGCAGGGTACATTTCTTTAAACCTGCTCGATGACGGTGTTGGTTGAAGGGAAGAATCAAATGATAAGTCTAATCTTGTGAATAATCTAATTTGGCTTTTCTGTGGCTGTAAATAAACCACATTTCTATTTGTCTCAGGACTTTTGAATGAAGCCCAATATTTTGATTCGCCATATTGTAGTGACGGCATTTTGTTCTCAATTTTTATTTTAATTCTATTTAACCATTCCAAAGTTTTTGGGGAAGATGTTATTAATATATCCATTTTATATCACCTCCTTTTCATTCCTCTGCCATTGCGTACAATATGTTTCTATTTTAATATTTCCTATATAAAGTCCAATTGCCTAATGATTGATAACAGATTATATAAACAAACTTCTCCCTTTCTTGTTGAGATACGGCCTTTGGCCTGGAAAAATCCTTCGGATTTTTCAAGTCACATATTGTATTTATCTTATATATAGCTTATATTAGCTTATATACCCCGCCTTTAAAATCAAGGCCTGTTAATAAGATATGGAGATTCTATCGTCTATATATCAATGGAATTAGGTATTTAAATTCTTGTTAGAGAGAGAAATGAATCTATTCCAATCTATCAAAATAGATATTCCATGACATTTGTATATGGTGTTGACAAACGGAGTACCCATTGTCATTTTTCAGATTCTCCTTTTCCTCCTTTCTCCCCATAATCCTTCAGCTCAGGATTAACCACCATAATGAAAGTCCAAAAACCCATGAAGAAAATGCTCCAGAACAGGATCACATACCAATAGTTAATACCCATATCCAACATGAATACTCCCAATGCCTATGAATATACAGCCTAAGATAAAGAGGATTCGCAATTTTAGAACTACATTTTTCATCAAGCCTATCATTGGGATGGTACGATTTAAATTCTTTGTTAGAATGGATTGCCCAACCTTTTAGGGTGAGGTGAACCCCTTCTAGTGGACAGGTAGTTAAGCAATAGTATTTAAATTCACCTCCTTTTCAAAGGCAACAGGTGATCGATATCCCAAGGAGGAATGTAACCTCTTCTTGTTGTATACTTCCTCTATAAATGCAGGAATATTATCCAGTGCATCTGAGTAAGTCTCATATTCGTTTAGATAGACCTCCTCACACTTCAGCGTCCCAATGAAGCTCTCAACGAATGCATTGTCATACGGATTTCCTTTCCGACTCATGCTTATCTGAATTCCATGCTCTTCAAGGCATTTGGTGTATTGGTCAGATGCATATTGGACGCCCTGATCGGAATGATGGATAAGTTCTCCCCGCAGGTCCTCGTTCCAACGATCTTCCAGAGCTTTTTCTAAGGCGTATAATGTCAGCTGGGTATCGATGTTCCTGCTTAGATCCCATCCAATACATCTCCTACTGAAGAGGTCCAGGATCACTGCCAGATAGACATATTCTTTGAGCAGCCGGATGTATGTGATATCCGAGGCCCAGACCCGGTTCAGTCGGGTTATTTCCAGGTCCTTTACCAGATTCGGATATTTCTTCAGGTTATGATTGGAATCTGTGGTTACTGGCTTGAACCTCTTCCTTATACGCAACAGGTTGTCTTCTCTCATCAACCTGAGCACACGTTTGTGATTCACTGAGTAACCGCGATTCCCGAGCTCCACTGTGATTCTCCTGTATCCATAGCCTGGAAATTCAACGACAATATTTTGGATCTCGTTTCTGACATCCATTTCCTCCTCGGAAAATATGGGTCCATTATCCAACCGCCTTTTCCATTCATAGAACCCGCTCTTACTGATATCCAACAATCGAGCAGCCTGAGGAACTGATATCGGACAACCCGAGTTAAGATACTCTTGAATGAACATATATTTCACCTCCGCTCCGCTCTTTTTCTTTCTTCCTGGACACGTTTCCCCAGAGTTTCCAAGGCTTTTTTTAAAAACTCGTTCTCAGCATATAATTGGCCGACCAGTCTTTCGAGTTTAGCTATCTTGGCCTGCTCCTTGTAGGCTCTTCCGTTCCCCTGAAATGCATTGTCTGGGTCCTCTTTGTATAATTTCCTCCAACTTATGATCAGGGATGGGTGGATACCATGCTCCCTGGAGAGCTGGGCTAGGGTCTTTCCTGTCTCTAGCTCTGTTAGAACTGAGACTTTGAACTCTCTCTTAAATTGACGACGTGTTCTGCTCATACGGCACCCCCTATGTGTTTCTTGTTGCTTAACTTATTGTCCGTACACAGGGGTGCACCTCAGGGTCTATCTAACGGGGCTTCATACTATTTAAAACCAATACACTGAAATGGAAAGTCGATACCGCCCAAGCCAGACGTTCGCAAAATAACCTAAAATCTAACCAAAAACCCTATTCATTAGACAGACCCTTTTAATATTCACAAATAAACAGAAAATTTCAATAGTTTGTAATATATATACTTCGTGAATATTATGTATGTCGGATGGCAAAGAACGGGAAACACAATCCGAGCCTGGCGAGGTGATCCACCAAAATATTTTCATCATTGCCCATCAAATGATTTTTTGAAAATTAGCAAAACAATTATGAAAATAATTGAAAATGATGAAATAGTATCAAAACTTGATATTTATTCAATATTTGAAGGAAAAAAATTACCAAACGGAAGTACATTTACTAGAAAAACCCAATCATACAAGATAGACATCGTATTCAGCGTATTATTTATTGAAGGATTTATAAAGAAAAAAGGAATAAAACGAAGAAAAGAAGGAAAAGGACGTTCACCGAATGCATATATAGCGGTTTCGAATATGAAAAAATTAGAAAAATGGTTACAAAAGAAACTTATTTAACCACAAAAAAGGTGGATATTTCCCCTAGTGAGCTAAGTCAGGAAGAGGAGGTTAGGATAACAGTGAATGACATCCTCAACCGTCAGTTTCCAAAGACCGTAGAAGCCTACAAGTGCCGAAAATGCGATTGGAAATATATCTGTTTTAAGAGGTGAGATATGATTCCTCGTATTACCGATAATCGTGGGCAGGTAACGTTAGCTCTGGTGTCAAGTGCCAATTGCGGGGTGCTCCAGTGTTTAGGGATTTCACTGGGGAGAATAAGATTTTTGGAATTTCGCTGAATCATAGCTAAAATATATAGGTTTGAATTCCATTGAGGTCGGTGAAACAAGAGCAAGGAGATAACAATGGTTAATACTTATAAAAGGAGTAAATACAACACCGGTGGTTTTGAATACGTTGAGGACACCATTAGGGGCAGGATAGCAGGATGGATGAACGAGATTATCTCTAGAGAAAAATTGAATTTCGATTATGTTGATGAGCAAATAGAAGTGATATACCCTGATGGTAAAAAAAGAAAATTTCCAGACATTACTATATGGGAACAGAAACTAAAAGTGGCGGCCTGTTTGATCGAATTTAAGCCACCGATTGGATGGACACCGTATGATATGACACTTATAGAAGATGCACAAGAAAAGGCCATTAACGTAAGTCCACAAGTGCGATATTTTGGAACATGGAATACTAATGAAATGGTTCTGTGGCAAACTTTCGATCCCGATGCAAAAAGCATTATCGATAGAAGAAAGGCTAGATATGAAGTGGTAAAAGTTAAAAGTCTAAAAGAATTAGATCGACCAGAAGTCGAGAAAAAAATCAAAGAATTTCTAGTCAAATTTTTAAAGGATTTGGAGGATATTTACTATGAGAGGAAGGTAATTCCAAAATTAACAGTCGATGAGTTCTTTATATATAATCTTCGTGCCATTGTCGAATCTTTCGAATTCCCTATATCGGAATATATTAAGCGTGATTACAAGAAAAAAAGTAAATTTAAAAACAATTTGAATGAGTGGTTCGTTGAGCAAGGTTGGACACCCCCAACAACAGATGAGGATTTCGAAAGAACAGCGAGGCAGTTTTTATATCTGCTATTAGATAAAATAATGTTCTATAATACACTCAGAATAAAATATTCTAAATTGAAGGCTATAAAGATTAAAAAAGCAATAGAAACTGGTGACGAGTTAAAGGAGGAATTACAAGGCTTTTTCGCTAGTGCAGAGAAAATAACAGGGGATTATGAAACTATTTTCGGTGTTAATTTCATAGAAACAATACCTATACCAGATATTGTTGTTTCCAGTTTTAGGTATTTCATAAATGGTTTTTCAAAACATGACTTTTCAAAACTGGGATTTAAAGATATAGGCAGAATATTTGACAGGTTGATTCCGATAAACGAAAGGCATAAATTAGGTCAATATTTCACCAGAAGCGATGTTGTAGATTTGATTAATGGGTTCTGTATTAAAAGGGGAAGCGACAAAGTAGCTGATTTTGGATGCGGTGCTGGTACTTTCTTAGTGAGAAGTTATGCCAGAATGATGACTTTGGATTCTTACAAGGATCATAAAGAATTATTAGAGCAGATATGGGGTGTGGACATATCGAAGTTCCCCGCTCATCTATCAGCAATAAACCTCGCAGTTAGAGATTTGAGTGAGGTAGAAAATTATCCAAGAGTAATTTGTAAAGATTTCTTTGAAGTGTATCCTACCGAGGACCAAGAGAAATTGAGATATTGGTTAAACTTAACTGAGAGATTAGAAACATTAAGTAAGGGTAAAAAGAAAGTTTACGTTCCATTTATGGATGCTGTTGTTGGAAATCCACCTTATACAAGGCAGGAGGAATTAGAGGATTACATCCCTGGCTACAAGGCTAAACTGGAAGAGGCATTAAAGGACGATTGGGGGAAAGAGGTCAAAGTAGGCAAAAGGGCAAGTATACATGCTTACTTTTTCTTACATGGGTTAAAATTTTTAAAGGGTAATGGTAAGTTTGGGTATATAACTTCTAATTCATGGTTAGATGTTGATTATGGCAAATACCTGCAGGAATTTTTCCTCAAAAGATTTAAAATAATTGCTATAATCGAATCTAAAATTGAGCGGTGGTTTGAAGAAGCTGATGTTAATACTGCGATAACAATATTAGAAAGATGTTACACGAATAAAAAAAGCAGCGAAAATCAGAAGGAGGATGAACGAAAGGATAATCTTATAAAGTTCGTTCAAATCAAATGTCCATTAAGAGAAATTATACCCTCAACAGATGATGAAAAAGAGAGATGGGAAACTATTGAAAATTTCATTCAGTTTATTGAAAACACTGATGAATTATATGACGATAACAAAATGAGAATCTTTCCCAAAAAGCAAAGGGAACTATGGGAGGAGGGATATGATGAAGAAAAGGGTAGATACGTAGGTTCAAAGTGGAGCAAATATATCAGGGCACCAGATATATTCTTTGACATTCTAAGAAAAGGTGAAGATTTATTTGTCCCTATCAAAGGTAATATTGCAAAAGTGACTAGAGGATTCACAACCGGTGCAAACGAATTCTTTTATCTAACAGAAGAAGAAATTACATCATTAAATCACGTCGCAGCCTTAAGTAAG
>CBDUXN010000132.1:0-10103 GCA_965371185.1 uncultured Thermoplasmata archaeon | reverse complement strand
CGTTTTCTCAGCCCTCTTAGAGCGCTTATCTCTAAGCAGCTCATCTAAATCCTCGTAATATTTAATTGCCCCTGTCTCGCACCATTTCACGCATTCAGGGGAGCCATTGCAAAGATCGCATTTATAGAACAGTCCTTTTTGCTCATCGTAATGAATTGCACCAAATGGACATACTGCAAGGCACTGTTTGCATCCAATGCATGTATCCTGATTGAGGATCACCGCCCCTGTGTCCTTGTCCTCTGTTAATGCTTTAACTGGACATACCAGCATGCAAACAGCGTTGTCGCAGTGCTCACATCCCACTGGAACATCGATGCCCTCCTCATCTATCCTCACAACCCTGATCCTTGATTTGGAAGGTGAAAACACGCCTTCGCAGTAAAAGCTGCAGGCGAGCTCACATGCCCTGCAGCCTGTGCACAACTCAGCGTTGAAAGTAAGTTTTGGCATATCAATGCATCCATGATGATTTTAAATGTAGATTCTAAACTGAATCGGTGGTATATAAGGGTAACTATGATGGAAATTTAACTATACAAAGTAAAATTTAAATACTTTGTTTTTTATATTCACTAAGTGGTGAATATATGCTTAGTGAAACAAAAGTGTCAAGCAAGTATCAAACAGTTGTTCCTTCGAATGTCAGAAAGGATTATGACATTCAACCTGGAGATATACTCGAATGGGAAGAAGCAGGCGATGCCATCTTAATCAAAGTACGAAAGAGGGTGTCATTTGGGGATATCGTGGGCCTTATCAGTGTCGGTGGCGATGCGGTAGAGGCAAAGAAAAGGATTCAAAGGGGCGGTAAATGATCTTAGCGGACTCTTCCTTTTTTATCGGTCTTGCAGACAAAAAAGACCAATGGCATGATAATGCGCTGAGGGTTTTAGACAGGATAGAAGGCGAAATGGTTGTATCTGATTTGATCATCTCTGAAAGTGTATCTTCCATAGGCAATAGGGCGGGAGGTAAAGCAGGGAAAAAACTTTACGAATTATTTCTTGATAACTGTCAAATTGAATATGTAAATGAGGAACTCCTGCATGAAGGAATGAAAATATTTCTCAAATATGACGGAAGATTATCGGTGCTGGATTCTGTTTCAGTTGCGATCATGAAAAAAAGAAAGATTTCAAGAATTATTTCGTTCGATTCAGATTTTGACAAAGTAAAGGGAATCAAGCGCGTTCATTGAGAGAAGGATTTTCTTGATTTCCATTTCTCTTTATATCAACTCACAATGAAACATTTCAGATTTTTGTTACCTTGGAATGCATCCAATACTCTTGGACTACCGACAACTATAACTCTTCAGGTCTGATTGTCCTAACGTATTTTATTGCATTCTGTTTTAATCGTCGATCCTCGGTTACTAGGATACAACCATTTATCATTGCAGAATAAACAATCGGTCTGTCGGATTTATCCTCGATATTGATTTTTTTGAAATCCTTCTTGTGAGGTATTTTTAGAACTTCGCAGTTATCCCTTACAAAATCGATCGAGCGATTGACCTCGTCTGGGGAAAAACCGAACTCGGAGCCCAATACTCTCCGGGTCTCTTTTATTGCATATTCGTTTGTATAAAGGGGAACCCCCTGCTCAATAAAAATAAGGACCGATGCAGGATTCCTTGAGGTAAGAGCACTGATGATCACAGTGGAATCCAAGAATAATTTAGTCATTCCCATACTCTTCTTTGTATACCTGTTTTCTCGCTTTCCTGGCGGCCTTTACTATTTTATCCCTGGAGATTCTCTTCTTATCTGCCTTACGGCTCATTTCCTCGATTATCGGAGGAAGATTGTTCAGCTCGTTGATGTAATGGCGTACCGAGGTTCTGATCATATCCGACCTGCTCGTAAAATAGCCTTCTTCGATCTTACCGTCTATTTGCTCTATATCCTTGGGTGCCAATCTTATCGTTATCGAATTGTTGCCCATTGTATTACCAATTATTGCATATGTAATAATTAATATATAAAAGTTTATTCATACTGACTTACAATGGAACATTCCAGACTTTTTCAACTTTGGAATGCATCCAATACCCTTTTCCGATTTGGAAGTAATCCTGCTCGCCCACATCCTCCAACCTTTGCGTGGTGGTGTTGTAGGTTCTGACCCGATACACATCCGAGCCAAATTTGATATTATTTAAGGCGTCGGTCCTGTTCCTGGGAATTGTGGAGGGATAGCCCACGAGATTCCAGCCAGCGTACAAAGGTATGGATTGGTTTTCAGTTGGTTGGGTGCCATTATAGAGGAAAGTCGTGTCTCCAGGGTTAGTTATATGAATCCAGAAACCCGTAATATGATTCAAATCCCACAAATCATTCATGTGGGAAGGCTTTGAAATATGGTTGTGCTTCCAGGGGTCGTTAGTATCAGTTACATTGTATAACCAGACAGAATCATACCAACCGTTTATCGATCCAAGCGATCTTGTAAGGTTTTGCTCTTCTTGGATTAGTGGTATGGAGATTAGGTTCCAGCCTTGTTTTAAGATAGTATAGTTTTCGAAGACCCTGTGTGTATAAGGTTCCATAAGCGGATAGTTGTCTTTAGAATCCAAATCTATCGAATAATTAGTATCTCCTAAGCCATCACTACCGGGGACATCTTGGTTGGGACCCGAATAATTATCAAAACCGGAATAATCCGACCAGTAATTACCACCTGAAGGATAGCTATTGTCCCAATAATTATCGCTTGAACCATCAGAGCCTTGAATTGAATTGCCGGTGATGTTATTATGATAAATTATGTTCCCGTTTGAATCTGAAAGGATTCTGATTCCGTAATTATTGTTGGAAATATTATTCAGATAAATAGCATTGAAGTTGCTGTAATAGTTCATGTAGATGCCTTCCCCAGAATTGGAGTCTATGGTGTTGTTCGCAATATAATGGTAAGAGCCGTTCCAAAGGTAAACACCAATGTTATTGCTGATCAGCATGTTTCCTGTGATGTCGTTACTATCTGAGAAAGATATTTCGATAGCACGGTCAGAATCATGTATCGTGTTTTCACACATCTCGTTATCATTGGACTTATATGCAATAATACCGCTCTCGGAGAAGTTATTGTTGTATATGTGGTTCTCGTTTGAGAATCCTAGGAACACCGCAGTGATAACGTTCGTGATGTTGATATCACATACATCCATCTGGGAGCAATTTGCCAGTATGATCTCCCCCGCATCTTGTAAAACTGTTCCGCCAATTCGGTCTTTGAAGTAATATATTGGATTTCCAGCTACGAAATTTGTGGCATCGATGGTGTGAGTGTTCCATTCATCAAGATATTGGCCAGAGAAATATATGCCTCCTCTCTCCATTGTATTGTTCTTTAGTGTACATCCTTCGGAATCCACTATTGAAATCCCCTGCTTCCCTTGGAGGAGGTTGTTGATTGTGTTGTTTTCCACATTACAGTAGTCAGACGACTGGATCTCTATGCCTCTTTCAGTGAATCCCTCAATATGGTTGTTCTTAATATTAACGGAAGAGCCACCCTGGGATACTATGCCACGTGTGCTGTTAGAAACTTGGTTCCAGCGAATATAAACGTCTGTTGAGTAGAAGCTGCGGACCCCCCTACTTCCAAGATCGTCAAATATGTTATTCATGATATGAACATCTAAGGAATGGTCAATTCTCAATCCCGGACCTACGCTGCTTATCACCTTATTGTCCCAGATCCAATTGTGCTGTGAGTAATATATATCTACGACCTGGTAGGAACCGCTTGTGTTCGTAAGGGTGAAGCCTGTGACATTTGCCCAATCTTCGGTGATCCTGATGACATCCCCACTACCAGCACCGTTGATTATAGTGTTGTTCCTGTTCTCCCCAGTCAGATTAACACCCTTATTGACTTTCACGTTTTCGTAATATGTCCCGTTTTCCACATAAATCGTATGTCCTTTCAAGGTATCTGCATCACCAATTGCATCCTGAATAAATACGAAGTGTTCGTTGGTATTTAAATTGTGTATTCGTTTTCTCACTCCCAATGTAATGTTCACCCTTTTACTTTTATCCATGGTCACATCTACTAAACCGTAGTGAGTTTCATTTTCAGCAATAACAAGATGCGGCGTATAATAGGTTTTACTGGACATCCCCTGATAATATTGGGTTGTGATTATCCACCTGCAAAAACCATTTGAACCAGTAAATCCGGTATAAATTGTCGAAGAAAACTTATCCCTGACCCTGACCTTAGCTCCAAGATAAGGATTTCCATAAGTATCATTAACGTAAACATGGAGGTACCATTTTGCATAAAATTTTGCTGTGCTGCCAGATACAGTGACTTTAGATTTATCAAATGTCGTATTGAGAGTTGTTATGACACTGCCCCAGCCCATACTAAAATCCTTGGGTGATTTGGATATGGTACAGTTTTCGAACAGAACACCAGTCGAGGCAAAATTCGCTGAAGCTGAGAGTGCTGAGCTGTTAATAATCGATACATTAGAGAATGTAATCTTCGAATTTTCATCAATGATCCACATGCCTTTATGATTGGAATAAAAGCTGCAGTTCTCAATTGTGACATTATACGAGTCTGCTATCTCAAAACCAAGGTCAGTACATGATACATTGATATTTTTAATTGTGGAGTGCTTGACATTTACGAGAATCAATTGACCGATAGTGTCCCCATCAATTTCAATGTAATTTTGATTTTTAATGTAATAAACAGGTTTCCCATTGACTGTATTGCTCGTGTCTATATCATGAATGAAATTGTTTAACAGACTTGCATAAATACAAAATCCATCATTGAAAAAGGTATTATTTCTGAATTTACTGTTTGACGAACCGTCGATTCTGATACCATCAGCTTTGTTATTTGATATCGAGTTATTGGCAACATTATTAGAAGAGCAACCATACAGCCAAATTCCAAATCCGTACCCACCTGTGCCTACACCACATTCATTAACTGTATTGTTTTCGATATAATTATTATTGGTGTTGACTAAAATTCCAGCATCGCGAGCCTTTACTGTATTATTTCTTATTCTATTATTTCCGCCAGCCAATTTTATGCCGTACCGCCCTCCAGATACTATACAGTCTCTAATTATATTCCTAGATGATTTTACGTGCAATTCCACATCATTGAACCCAGCGTTAATAATTTTAAAGTTAATCATGTTCACCCAGCCCTTGGTTATGGTTACAACATCTCCTCCGGATCCGCTGATTATCGTGGTGTCTTTGTCCTCACCAGTCAAATTGATTGTTTTATTTACCTTAACACTCTCAACATAAGTTCCGCTGTAGACAAAAACCGTATCACCGTCTTTGGCGGCATTTATACCTTCCTGTATTGTGGAATAATTTTGTCCACCTCCACTACCAACATAAATCACATCACCTTCCACCTGTGGAACTAGATCGACAACAATCACAAAAGCACCGAACAGCATCACTAAGCTCAACCAAAGCGCAGCTATCCTTTTCATGAGATGAGATATGGGTATAGCGTGATAAAAACCTTCCGATTCGGCCTTTAAATCTAAAAAAAGAAAAAAAGAGTAGAAGGATTTACCTTCTACTTCATAGATGCTTTAATTGTAGTTTACAATAAAGATTCCAGATATTCGATCAATGCATCGATTACTGCAAGAACCTCTGCTTGAGCGGCACAATCCGTGATCCAGTCATTGTTCGGATTGCCGCCAAAACAGCCGTCCATTTTTGCTCGGATCACTTCGAGTTTATTTATTGCACCTTCGTAGTCACCTGCATCGATCTTATCCTGAACATCATCCAGCATATTTCCCAAAGCATTTCTGCGGTTGTCAGCATTGTTCTTGAATGCATCATCCGGGAGATTGTTTAAAACATCCTTAATATCTTCAGGAGTGGGCGCGCTTGCTATTACCACATCAGCAAATTTATAATTTGTTGGATAATCAGGTTGGACATTTCCTTTTATAACACCTGTAGAACTGTCGATGACCCAGTCAAAGAATGTTATGTATATTCCAACCGTATCTCCACCCGAGAGGCTGATATCATGGGTATTATCGGTAGAGTCCAACGGCTGCCTGAACTCGAAGGTCCAATCACCGGTTGCAAAGTTTGTGGGATTAGTATGGGAAACAGCACCGGTTAAATCATCGGTCCCTCCGTCAGCGGTATCCGCAACAGGTATCCATCCACCTCCTGGGCTGGGGCTTGAAATATAATCGTAGAAACCATCCCAGGTATATCCATTGGCCCTGATGCGCAGAATGTCATCTCCCTGTTCATAATCGGTATTCGAAGCTGCATCGTGGTCATTATCGAACAATACCTGTAGTACATCTCCTGATAATACACTTGTACCGCCGCTGTGATAATAGTCAGCCAAGTAATCGTCGTCCGAGATTACAACCGCTATATACAGGTAATCGGCATCATTTTTTACGTACACGTCCACATCATGTGTCTCATCAACTCCCCATGACGGTATCGAATATGTCCAGGTCGCACTGTCGCTTGCAGCATCGTCCCATTCTCCGGCGGACATGGTTCCGTCAATGGTCGGTGTAACTACCGCCCACGCGGAAAACTCATCACCCGAATGCGCGCTCACTTGTGTAGTGCAAGAAAATGCAAATATTCCCAACACTAACACTATAAGTAAAACTCTTTTTTTTACCATATCTTTATTCCCCCCTTTCTACCGAAATTCCTTTTCGGTAAGGCTAATTCATTGTTAGCGTACCGCAGTCAAATAATTTAAAGGTTCGTATTTACGCGTTATCAGTATACAACCTAGGCCACACCAAACAGCAGGCTACCAAAATTCTATCTAAGAAATTCAATGTTGATGTCCCCATCCCAACGATCCACTCATGGCTCAAGCGGTATCAGGACGTCTGTACAGTAGCTCCCCTCAGAAAAAGTTACTCATTCGACCCGCAGTCCATAATCAAATCCAAGAAACTCCATCAAGTCCAGGTCTACAACTTCAAACATCACGACCTAAAGCTCAACCTCGCAGCCAAAAAATTCCCGACATTGAGAAAATACATAAGAGACATGTTCGAAAGCTGCCCTAACAAGCTCTTCAAATCCGAAGGCCCTCGTTGCTCTTCACTTTGAATTGAAATCAAACCGAGAAAAATCCCAAAAGCCAACAACGCCCCAAAACTCACAAACTTCGCCAAGAACCTTTATGCAAATCTATATGAATAAAAAAAATGTTTCAGGGCATTAGGAATAGATTGTATGTTCAAAAGAAAGAAAAAAACAAAATTCAATGCGAAAGATCTAGAATTGAATGTGATGAAAGACTCAACGAAATTGACTTTTTACGACGAGCTTAAGAACGAAGTATGCTCTGTAGATATTCCAACTGAGACTTTTCTCAAGATGGCTATCGTTCTTCAGGAACATATAAAAATTAAAAAACCTAACCCCAATAATTTTGTAACGTGCCCAACTTGCGGAAAAAAAGTAAAACGGAAAAATTTACAGAAGCATAATGCTAGGAGCCATTCAAAAACCAACCCACCAACCATCCCCTAAAGTTTCTACATTTTTCCTTTTTCAGCACCAATTTAAATACCACCATCATTATAATTATTTTCAGTTTAAACCTATAGTATGTTAAAAGGATCATCGGATTTTCCATATACATCGGATTATAAAAAGATAACAATAAATATGACAAACGCCTTTTGGAATTTCCCGACAATTCCGAATAATAGGGCGATTTCAAAGGGATATCTCTTAAATTCGAAAACGGTGTGAAAGAATGAGCAGTGTTGTTCTACTTACAGGTTCAACCGGCTTTCTGGGCACGCAGGTTGCCCGCAGGATCATCTCCGATACCGATCATGACCTCATGGCCTTGGTAAGAGCCAAAGACCATGCTGCGGCGGTACAAAGGCTCACCAGGGCATGGTGGGACTGGCCTGAACTAGCTGGAGCGATCGGAGAGAGAGTGGAGGTCTTAAAGGGCGATGTTTCAGAAGCTAGACTAGGTCTGAAGGAGGAAAGCTACAATAAGCTGGTCAAAAAGGTCACCCATATCATCCATACCGCTGCAGACATGCGCCTTGACGGCCCAATCGACGAACTGAGGAAAGCCAATGTCCAGGGCACCTCGAATGTGCTAAAGCTGGCTAAAGCGGCCCATAAGGATCACGGCCTTACACGCCTTTCCCACGTTTCCACCGCCTATGTGGCTGGAGGACGGAAAGGCGAGGTTCCTGAAGATGCCTTATCTGACGGGTACGGATTCTCAAGCCCCTACGAGCTAAGCAAATACGAGGGCGAGCGCTTGGTGCAGAAGGCAAGGTCCGCGCTGCCCATCTCCGTATTCAGGCCAGGCATGGTTGTTGGAGACTCGAAAACCGGGGCAATAAAAACCTTCAACACCGTCTACTTCCCCCTCCGACTGTACTTAAAGGGTCAGATGAGGATCTTTCCAGTGAGCCCGAAGCTCAAAGTAAACCTCATCCCAGTTGATTATGTGGCAGATGCCGTGGCAAAACTGACCTTCGAGCCAAAGGCTGAGGGACTGAACTTTCATCTCACCGCACCCTATGAGAAGCTGCCCACGGCCAAGGAGTTCATCGGGTTCGCGCGTGCATGGGCAAAGGAACATCTGGGTGTGAAGCTGCCACGTCCAATTTTCTTTCGTATGCCAACCGGAGCAACCCGCGGGCGCTACAGAACCCAGAAGGTCATTCAACCCGGCAGAAAGGGATTCCTGAACGCTCTTATTACGCTCGCTCCTTATTTCAACGAGCGGCGAAAATTCCAGCGCGACAACGTGGATCGGTTCTTGGGACCTTACGACTTTAAGTGGCGGGAAATCGTCCCACCGCTTCTTGAGTTCTCTGCCTATCTGGGCTTCCTTCACAGGGCTGACAGAACTGTGCACGAGCAGATCTTTTTCCGCCTCAAAGGCAAAAGCATGCCTGTTACCTATCATGATGTATATGAAGGTAAAATCGTCACGAGGGACACAGCCCAGGTAAGGAAGGACATTCTCGCTGCCATTGGAGCGCTGCGCTCATTGGGCATAGAGAAGGGCGACAGAGTCGCATTGGTGGGCCTGAACAGCACCAGATATCTAACCCTCGATGTGGCCATCGGTCTGGCGGGTGCCGTTAATGTGCCCATGTATTATACCAGTCCTCCTACTGAGATCGACATTATTCTGAATGCCAGCGATTCGAAGCTGCTATTCGTGGGTGCGCCTGGCATCCTGGAGCGCTTGGACCAGCTAAAAGCCGAAATCCCTATGATCTCCTTTTGCAGAAAGGCTCCTAAGAAAAAGATGTCGCGCAGCATTATTTCCTGGGAGAAATTCCTTGCAAAGGGCGAAGGTTCCTCTGAGATAAAAACACCTCCAGTGGGATTAGGTGACCTGGCAACCGTTCGGTACACTTCAGGTACCACAGGAAACCCAAAAGGCGTATGCTTCGATCACGAGAAACTACGCTGGATGGGGGAATCGCTCTGCTCGCTTCTGCCATGGCGAACCCGCAACACTGGATTATCCTACCTCTCGTTCTTACCCATGAATCATGTTGTCGAGGGAATTTTAGCGATGTACGCGCCCTATTATGCACCAGGACCCTTGAATATCTACTATCTTGAGGATTTCCGAAACCTGCAGGATACACTCCAGAAGGTGCAGCCCACCATATTCTTCTCTGTGCCTAGGTTCTATGAAAAGGTATGGGAGGGTCTGATGGAGAACAAAGCTGGACAGAGCTATGTCAGTGCAAAGGAGGGATTCAAGAAGCGCCTCTTGCGGAAAATGATCAGGCGCGCCCTGCTCAAGAAAATTGGTCTCGAGAGATGTTCACAACTGATTGTGGGCGCTGCACCTGCAGGAGAAAGCTTGCTGCGGAACTTTCAGGAACTCGGAATCGAGATCCACAACGCATATGGTCTTACCGAAGCACCGTTGGTTACGATGAATCAGCTTGGTGTGAACAAGGTAGGTACTGTAGGTGAGCCTTTACCCAGGACCGAGCTTCGCATCGCAGAGGACGAGGAACTTTTAGTTCGAGGCCCTCAGGTCACTCTCGGCTACTTGGACCCTGAGATCGAACCCCCTGTGAAGGA
>CBDUXN010000131.1:0-10113 GCA_965371185.1 uncultured Thermoplasmata archaeon | reverse complement strand
CAATTCCCTCAGCACCAAAACCTTTATGGCCCCTAGCCTCGAGCTCCTCCCCCATGGCGAAAATAGAAAAATTCTTAGAGAGCAGTTCATTCCTGATACTCTCGGTGGTGGCATAATAGACCGCATCCTCGAAGAGTATGACCCCCCTGTCGTTACCCCCAGCTAAGGTCTCCATCATCCCGATCTCGTTCTTTTCGAAGGGAGATCTGAGAAGCGTGAACAACACCCGCGGCATTATATCACTCCTATGCCAATCATTTTCGATCATCCAATGAACAGCTGTACTTCCGAATCTGCGGCTATGTCAAGGAACGATGCTGCACCCAGTACCTCTGCTCCCTCTATTAAATCTTCTTTCCCGATACCCATCATTGTCATAGAAGTGCTGCATGCATACAAATGCACCCCCAAATCTATTGCCTGCTGTTTCAGCTCCTCAAAATCTGGAATTTTAAGTTTCTTCATCTTCTTCAAAAGCATGCCTGTGAAAGGCCGCATCATTCCAGGCAGTTTCGGTTTTTTTCCCTTTTTCAACAGCTGCAATCCAAAGAACGTGAAGAATATATGCACCTCCATACCCATACTGGCTGCCGTCGTGCCGACGATAAACGGCATCATGGCCTTGTCGAAAGAGCCTTCTGCTACAACCATACTTACCTTCTTTGTTTCCCCATTCGTCATTTACACCACCTTTAGAATCAGATCATGTTTTCTTTATATGGAAAGCCAGCACACCTTCCTTTTCCTCCGATGATATCAATTCATTTCCAGTTCTTCTGCACCATGCAGGCACATCTTCTTTAGCACCTATGTCATCCGCCAGCATCTCCAAGACCTGCCCTGATTGAAGTTCTTTTATCTTCTGGGCGAGCTTTACAATAGGCATGGGGCACGACAGGCCCTTGCAATCCAATGTATAGTCATTCTCCATATCCAACACCTTTTAGTCTTTCACGGTATTAACATAAACCCGCAAAATCGACATACATTTCTGACTATATAAAGGTTTGTTATCCTCAACAGTAACGGTTAAGTATAGAAGTGACAATACCATGAAAGAGTGAATCTTTATGGACCCTCAAAAGATGTTCTCTGGCGCAGCTACATGTGAGGATGTGATGCAGTGCTTTTTTAATCTCAATGAATTCGAACTGGGTTTGTACATGAAACTCGTTGACAAAGGGCCCCAAAGGTCAGATGAGCTCGCGAAAACTGTTAAAAAGGATACAACCACGGTCTACAGGGCATTACAAAAGCTGATCTCGTGTGGTCTGTGTTTCAGGGAGACGAAGACCATAGAACGCGGGGGCTACTACCATGTGTACAGCGCAGTGGGTCCAGATATCGTAAAAAAGAAGATCGAGGATTGCATTGACCAATTTAATACCAGCATGAATAGGGCTCTTTCTGAGTTCAGCGAGAAGTACCTGAAGAATATCTAGGCTTTATAAGCGCTGATTTTTACACTGCTGATTTTTCCATACAGTTCCGGAATCCAGGCCCAAACATCCTCTTTTTCTGAACCATCGCCGCAACAACTTGAATTCGAGCTCAACATATCACCGTCTTTCTCCGTATAGGTGTACCTAGTATCGACTCTTACTTCATTGAATCCTGCATCCTTTATTTTCTGGATATAATCTGCCTCGTCCAAGGCACCGGCGACGCAACCTGACCAGGCGGTCAAATTATTCTTCAAGTCCTCTGGCAGCTCTCCATGGGTAACAATATCGGAGATATGCATCCTTCCCTTTGGTCTCAGAACCCTGAAGGCCTCCCTAAATACCCTGCCCTTGTCTATACTCAGGTTGATAACACAGTTGCTTACAATGACATCAACAGAGGAATCCTCCAAAGGCATATCCTCGATTTTTCCCAGCCGGAACTCCACATTGCCAACATTGAGCTTTTCTGCGTTCTTTTTTGCGAGCTCTATCATTTCTTGGGTCATATCCAGTCCTATTACCTTTCCTGAGATGCCCACCTTTTCTGCGGCTATGAACACATCGATACCACCGCCCGAGCCGAGGTCGAGCACGGTCTCACCTTCCTTGAGGTTCGCAATGGCAACTGGATTTCCGCAACCAAGGGAGAGACCTTTAACAGAGTCAGGCAAGTTCTTCAATTCCTCATCTGAATAACCCAAGTATCTAGCCTTCAGCTCCGTGGTTTTGACTGATGGACAGCAGCATTTAGTTGGCTCTTTAACCTCGGATTTCGCTATTTTTGAGTATCTATCTTTTACAGCCTTCTCGATTTCTTTGTTGTCGATTTTTTCAGTCATACATATCCTATCCTGATCTTACTTAACTATCAATCAATCCTCTTTAAATCCTTAACATATCTCAGAGCCAGTTCCGCATACAAGCTCTTGTATTTTGTCCACAGCTCCTTGTAGTCCTCCTTCACATCGGCTATGACCTTGGCTGGCACCCCAACTGCAACCTTGCTGTCAGGTATTACTTGTTTATTCCTTACCACGCAGCCCTCGCCAATCACACTCCACACGCCAACAACCGCGTAATCGCTCACTATTGCACCCATGCCCACAACCGCCCAATCCTTGACTGTGGCGTTGTGTATTATCGCTCCGTGGCCTATCGTTATTCGCTCCCCGATAACGCATTTTTCATCAGGCCTTGCATGGATAACGCAGTTCTCCTCGATGATGGAGAAATCACCTATCTCCACCTCACCGTAATCGCCTCTTATCTTGGCTCCGGGGCCAACATAGCAGTTCCTGCCTATTGTCACCTTTCCGATGATCTCAGCTGAATCAGCAATGTAAGTGTTCTCCCCTATCTTTGGCACCCTATCTTCGAATTGAAACACTGCCATTTCTTAAACCACCCTTTCAGCTGGATATCCGGTACCTTTCTGTATCATAACCCTCCTTTACAGAGGTCTGCGCATTTCTGTAAAGGCTCACGAACTGCCCGCAGTTGCTGCCTATCCTGTTCTCCTCCACCTCTCCTATGCTGAGTATCACATCAAAGCCCTGTTCTCGAAAACCTCCAACGATTTTTTGGGCAGAGGCGGAATCGGAGGGGTTTATCACAGACGCAAGCTTATGCTTCTCGACCCTAACAGTTGGATTGAGCGGGGTTAGCTTGATCAGGAATGCATCCGGATCGAAATACTCCCTAACAACTTCCGGCGAGACCTCATAACCCTTGGCAGCAGCGAAGTTGAGAGTCACCTTTTTATCGCCTTCCTTGACGAATCTATCACCGTACTCAGAGATCTCATCAAAGCTCCATTTTTTTACAGGGATGAGCTCATTCCTTTTCTCGGTATCTGTAGTATGAATAGAAAACTGCAGTTGGAACCTGCCATCAGGATAAAGCCTGTCCTTAATAGGGATCAATCGTTCAAAGAATTTTCCGCTGCTGACAGGGGCTACAGATGACACGGAAGGAATGAGACCAGGTGCATCGTATATCCCTGGCAGCTTCGCCAGCACTTCCAAAACATTTGGGTTCAACGATGGCTCACCCATCCTTGCGAACTGGACCTTGAATTTGGGTATAGACACCGCACCGTCGGGGAAGCGTCTTCTGACCATGTAATCGATCTGCCCCAATATCTCTTCAGTCTCAAGCCTGCCTGAGTACCCGCCGCCAGCATCGCACATCCTGCATTTCACAGGGCAGCCGAACAAAGAGGAAACGATTAGAACCCACTTTTTTTCTCGCGGTATCGGGGGTTGGGTAGATTCCACGAACTCCACGAAATGTTCGTCATCGTCCCTCATGGAGGCCACATAGACCTTTGCCAGATCCTCCTTTCCATAGACTCTTAACACCCTCATCGTTTCTCACCCCCTCAAAAATTTCTCAGCGGACATGGCGCACAAAATGCCGTCACCGACCGCTATACCCGCCTGTCTGAAGCGACCCCTTCTAACATCTCCGGCAATGAAAAGGCCTTCTATGTTAGAGCGTCCATCTTCCTTTATTTTCAGTTTCTCTCGCATTTTTTTTGGGATAATGCTCAGGTTCGGCTCTCTACCAGCCGTGATGAGCATGTAATTGCAGGTTAGCATGAGCTCTTTTCCTTCTGCCACGGCCTTGATCTTTATACGTCCCCCATCCTCTTCCAGGGCCAGGGGTTTGGTTTTTGGGTGGATATGGATATTGCGGCTCTTTTTTGCCCGCTCCCCCAGCAGGGGAAGACATTTGGCTCTTTCACTTCGAAAGATCATATCCACTCCTGCCGCATCCCTTGAAAGGTTCAATGCATAGTCGAATGCCGCGTCTCCTCCGCCTATTATCACAAAGGTGTCCTCCTTTGCCGGCTGGGGAATATCCTTTATTTCATAAAAAAGCTTTCTACCAACGAGCTTTGACTCGCCTTGAATACCTATGCTCTTTGGAACCGTACCAGTAGCCACTATAACAGCGCGGGAAGCATGTTCGCCCTTATCCGTGTTCAACCTGAAGAGCCCATCCTCATGTGATAAGATCTTTACCTCGGTTTTCCTCACTTCAACTCCCAGGCGTGAAAGCTGTTCTTTGAAGAGCTGCACAAGAGCCTTACCCGAAATACCCTCTGGAAAACCTGGGTAATTCTCAACAAGATTGGCGTTTAAAAGAAGTCCTCCGATCTCGCCTTTCTCCAAAACGAGGGGTTCGAACCCTGCCCTTTTCAGATAGATGGAGGCAGCTATACCTGCTGGACCGGCTCCGATAACAGCTATGTCGTTCAAGGCAGCATCTCCTTGATCCGAACCAGGATCTCTTCAGTGGTTATGGGGACACAGAAGCCATGTGATAACGTTCTCAGCGAGGAAATATGAAGTTCATCGTTTTGCGTTGCGGTGCCGTCCACCACGAAGAACACCTCGTAATCCCTCATGAACGCGTCTCTAGCGGTTGTTTCACAGCACAGATGCGTCATAACACCTGTTATCACCACGCTCTTTGCATTGCTTTGCTTTAGGACCTTTTCCAGCTCGGTGCCGTGAAATGCACTGTACCTTGTTTTACGTATCACCACCTCTGAGTCAAGAGGCTCCAATGAAGGCACTATCTCAGATAGGGTGTCAGCCTCCCTGATCACATCCCCCCACCATCTTCCCATTATCCCGGGCTCTTCATTATCTTTCAGCGAATGCCTTGTGAAGATAACAGGTAGTTTCGCCCTTCTGAATGCATTAATCAGATTTTTAACCTTGGGTACAATCGCATTGGAGGAAGGGATAAAAGCATGGGAATCCTGGCTCAGGAAAAAAAGCTGCATGTCCGTTATCAACAATGCAGAGGAAGAAGGCGAATATTCAAGGCTCGCCCCCTTTGTTGAATAAGGTTTCAGTTGATCCATCCATTGTTGGGTCTTGCTCACTATGTTTTCCTGGGTGATATACACCTCTTTTATCATCCCATCAGAACCTGGCATGTTGCATCTCGCCTTATAGGATATAACGCTATCGTTTTATACCGTCCAAAAACTGCTTCCATCGTTTCTCGTCATCCACCTTCTTCAGCAGTATTTCTTTGGCCTCTATTGCCTTACCCTTCTCCCGAATGCCCTTCAGATCCTCCATGGCCCTCAACAGCCCTCTAGCCTCCTCCAGCAGTTGGATTGCCTGCTCCTCTGTTATGTCTCCGTGGATTATGACCTCCTCAATGTATCTTTCCCGCTCCGCAATGCCCTTGGCAAGAATCCTTGCCTTCTCTATGTCGTCCCTGGAAAGTACAGGTTTTGTGATCAGCTCTTTTATCGTTCTCCTGAGATCTATCTGCTTTCCACGGATAATCTCTTTCACGGGTATGACGCTGCCGACCCATGCTAGCATCGAGTGTAAGCGTTTTATAATGCGTCGCCTCTCCTCCTCTTCCAGAATACCATCCATGTCCACGAGAGGTAACAATTCAACTTCTGGTATTTTACCCATTCCCTCCAGCCTCTATCGTTCTCTAATTCGTTGAGATTAAATGTGAAATAAATTCACAATAACAAAGTTGTGACAGGTGAAATCGTTTTGGGCATCAGTTGACTATCATATAATCTATCTGTTCACCTTCATGGAAAAGGATGACCTCAAAGATCGGATCCCCTATATCGAGTTCATTGACATTAACGTTGATAACTGGCACCCAATTCTCATCCGCATGAATCGTGATGTTATTTTGTGAATTTTGCTCATCCCATAATATCCAGTACGAGGTCCAACACCGGACTTTAACCTCCAACTCGCCTATTCCCCGGGTATTCTTATGATTGAACACGTTCACCGTTACGTTGGCCTTTTTATTGTGGAGCACCTCATAAACTTCAGGTATAACATCATAGATGTACAAATCCTTTTGACTGGGTATTACCCAGGGATCACCAATCTGTATTTGGCCTAAGCCATGTTGATCAGTTAAAGCATAAAGATAAATTATAATGGTGGTATCATCAACATCGTGTGCGCGTATCTTTTTGCTCACATTCCAATATTCATTGGGCATCAGATCATCTTCCAGACCCACTGACTGGAATCTAAAACGGAAATTCGCAGTCCAGGACTCGATCCAGATCATTATGCTGCCTCTAGGCTCTTCAATATCATCATTAAGCACGGAAACCGTGACATTGGCCCAGCTGCCCTCATCATCATTGTAAAACTCTACCTCAGGTGGAGAGGCTATATGTAATCCATAGTCAGATGCTTCGCTCCTTTCTCCTGTATCGGAAATTATGTTGGCCATGGGCGAGAAGACCACCCCCATGAACAATATGGCGCTTGCTATGGCGACACCAAGTACACCACTCGTCTGCCATTTGGCATAGTTGCAGATCTTCTTCAATACAGGCATGCCTTCTTCGATGGTGTCCGACTTCTTAAGGGTGGAATGCATCTTCCAGAGTCCTTTTATGGGTATATAATAACCTGCAAGTATTATACCCAACGCCGCCACGAATACGATATTTGTTGTGAGCATTGGATGAACATATGTAAAGCTTCCCTTAGCCAGAATGATGTGATACAGACTCCATCCCTCCGCTATTATTCCTAAAACGATGCAGCCCAGCGCGATCTTGAGGGAGTTGACCATGCCCCATCTGACAGGAGGCGTTCTAACGTTGGAGGCTCTGTCCTCTATGTAATCGATTGCCTGGTTGCCGAATTCCATGCCGTAGTGAACAAAGGAGAAGCCCAGTATGAAGATCATGAGGGGAAGGGTGATATTCCCTCCTGTGACCACGAACATGAGAAATATGAATGGGAGGAAGAAGGCTGAGGAGCCTAGGGCTATTGCATGCCAAACGCCCTTGACCTTGAAATGGAAGGGCCTGACAGAATACCCAAGGCCAAAGAACAAGCCCAGTAAAACCAGGCCAATGGGCACGAAGCTACCCATCTGCATTGTGATGTGAAGGGCAAGTATAATTGCTATAACGACATGAGCTGTGATCATCGCCTTCAGGGTTTTTTCACCGAGTAGGTCAACAGATTTCGGAATGCTGGTCTTGAATGTATCGTACTTCTGGTCTATTTCCTTGTCTGCCAGCGCGTTTATTATAAAACCTGAAAGGTAGAGGAGCATAAACGCCACCAGTCCTTCAATGACCGGCAATTCAAAGAACCTAGAAACTGAGGCAGAGCCCAGGAAAAGCACGGCGAACACCGCAGGAATCTCCCCTGGAAGGTATTCTAACCGACAGACCCTGTAATATGCTTTAAGATAGTCCCTGACACGTGTCAACGCCCAGTTCCCCCTAGTCACTGTTCACTATTTCTCCTATAATAGGTTGGCTCAACTGATGGTATTTTTCATATTTAATGCTTTTCATGTCTTCCCTGTATCAAATATCATAGTTGAATGGTATATAAAAGTTATATGGTAATCACCAGGGATAACCAGATAATCACGGATTTTTGGATTAGATAAGGCTGTTTTTGGGTAGAAAAGAATGGAAAGCGCGTTGTTTATATCACATAAACGCTATCTAAAATTGGTATGCCATCCTTAAAAGAAGAACCAGACGATTCTATAACTCCTTCAATACCGCAAAAGAAGTTATATTCTGATTTTGGGGTCAACCGCGATTTATCTGTGTTTTTACCTTGGTACATTGTCCTCACAGAAAATTTTCCTAGTTTGTAAGATACCGATAAACGAATATCTACAAATGAGGTTCGTTCTAACCCAATCCAAATATATGATTTATTCAGCCATCGGCTTAAACTGGTAATAATTTCTATCGTCGAAATATGCACAGGTGAAATTTTCGAGAGGAATTTTCGTTCGCTTGCTCAGGAGAAAGGCGTAAAGCAGGAGTTGCATCCGGGTGATTTTATCATTCATCATATCTGGTTTATAATCGAGGACGTGCACCTTGCCTCGCCGCATCTGCAGGATATCGATATGACCTGTGAGCGGTTTGGTTAATGGGATTTTGAATGCCCTTGCCTCCTTGGGTCTGAGATAAACTGGAACTTCTATGGCGAAAGTGGCGGAATCGTTTATGAGAAAAAAATTTTCTATCTTATTATGGCGGTCGCGTTTGGTGCGGGCAAGCTCCACCGACATGGAAGCTATTTTCATTGCGTTGTTGGTTTTTATCCTCCTTACCTTGATTTTGGGCAAGATATGTGCGGAGAGGGTCTGTTTGATATCTTCAGAGGGGTATGAGCATCGAGGCCCTGTCTCAAATATGGTATTGTCAAGAGATGTTAGGATATCGTTGAAGTACGTTCTGATGCCTCTATATTCTTTTGCGGCGATGTTGAGCTTGAGCCTGTGGTACTTGAAATCGTAGACCTGCTGGTGATAAAATTTCCTCCTTACAATGATCTCTTTTGGATCGATTACATACTTCCTTCTGAGGTAATTGAAGGTACAGACATCTGAGTAGCGTTTCAGCCAAGTGGATAGCGCCGGCTGGGATATTTTGGCTTTGAATCGTTTGTTGATCCTATTGATGGTCTCCAGTTGTGTATAGCCTAGATTATAGGTGGATATGGCGTTTAAAATGATATGAGTGGGGTACTGTGCATATTTCAGGGTTCTGGTTGTGAAATTATTCCTACAAGCGGTGCAGCGGTAGATCTGAACCAAACCTGCTTTTGTGCGCCTTTTACCGTAATGGATGATATGCTTATTTGATGTGCAGTTCGGGCAGCGAGGGATTGTTTTGGTTATGTTTGATTTTTGCGTATTAGGGTTTTGAATTTGTGCATTGGAGTGTTTTAATGTCATCGAATTCGAATGCTACATGGTCCTGTATTATTTTATAATTTGTTGCATATCTCAGCATAACGATCTAAGGCTTGATATTAAAAATCGAATTTATAGCAGGATGATAACAATCGAAGTTTAATATCAAAGTGCCAATCGTGTTCTGATAGGATTTGGGGTAAAACAATCGAGTTTTAATATTATTAGTTGAGGCGCGCCCATCTAGTTCTGATATTGGAGATTTGAATGATGGGAGGTGGCGTTTGGAAGGTTAAAGGGGTGGGAAGGAAGGGAAGAATATTAAAGGATGATTGGCGGATTGGTTTTAGGAATGGGTTTGGAGGTGCTAAAAGCCAAATATATAAATAGAGGCTAAGACCATAATATCTATTAAGGCTTGGATGGAACGCCCGAAAGTGCGTTTCTGGTCTAGCTCGCGATAGGGGAGAGTGCGAAATGAAACCGATGACGGTAAGCCTCTTTATCTGTTCTATGTTAATTATAAATGCTTTTGGGATATTCCCTCAAAATGTAGATTATTCGAATTCGGGTTTAGGCGGAACAGGTGGTCCAGCAGATTCGCCGTGGCCTATGTCTGGCTATGATATAAGGCATACTGGAATGAGTCCATATGATACAAGCACAAATCCGGGTGAGTTGAAATGGAGTTACACGACTGGTGATTATACGCGTTCATCACCTGTAATTGGGTCCGATGGTACAATTTATATAGGCTCCCGTGACAATAAACTGCACGCAGTCAACCCAGATGGCTCCCAGAAATGGACTTTCACCACTGGAGACGAGATAGACTCGTCCCCTGCAATCGGCTCCGATGGTACAATTTATGTTGGCTCTAAAGACAATAGATTTTATGCGATCAACCCGGATGGATCTTTGAAATGGAATTTCCTTACCGGTCACGAAGTTCATTCATCTCCCG
>CBDUXN010000130.1:0-10262 GCA_965371185.1 uncultured Thermoplasmata archaeon | reverse complement strand
GGAGGATGTGTCTTACATTTACATAGACAGTGGTAATACATCGACAACCGGATATTTGGTTGGCGGAATTGGCGCAGACCACTTAATCGAAATCAAGGGTAAAAACGGGGACATAATATCTAAAAAGCATCTGAGCTTTTTTGGTACATCCCAATATGAATGGAAATGGCTCGATGAGGGGGACATTGATGCGGCAAAGGACACCTCGCGGCTGGAAGTGCAGATATCTAAAAGCAATTTGAACATAACGGATCATTTTCAGGTGGTCTTCCAGACAACGGATTGGAGCAAGAGCGTAGAGGATTCCTCGCTTGAAACTGTGGGAAGGGGGGTTATCAAGTTGAGAGGCACCAGATACGCTGGTAATGTACTCCAGTGTAAATATTCAGCAATTTCGGTCGTCATAGATGGTAATTTTAATGATGCGGAATGGTCCGATGCGACCACTGTAACCGTATCAGTTTTCGGTAATACGATAACTGTCTATGTGAAAATGAATGACACTCATCTTCTCCTAGCAATTGTCACAAATGACGTATCAGAGGATAACGGGGATAGTTGCGCTTTCTATTTTGAGACCGACCACGCTAATGACGGGGTAGATGATTCATATGACAAGCGGATAGATACAATACGCGTCCCGGCTGGTGGTGGTCAATGGGTAGACGGATGGGCAGTAGGCAGTGGCGGTGGATGGGTACCTGGATCATTGCCGGATGCTCGTTATGAGATAGGGGCCTACCATGATATATTGGAGGACCCGGATAGGATGGAGTATGAGGCCATGGTTCCATTGTTTGAGCTTGACGATTGGGGCAATTTCAGCGACGATCACGAGAGGATCGGTTTTGCGGTGAGAGTGGAGGATAGCGGGAATGACTTCCAAGAATGGCCTGATGGCGCTTTAGATGAACCTTTGGGCGATTCCAACTCATGGGGCGAGCTAGAAATCCCGGAATTCCAAGATATCATCATTCCGATATTTTGCATGATTCTCGCTCCTGTGGTCTGGGAAATGCGAAGAAAAAAACATTAAACAGGGTGCTTACTAACGCAAAAAAAAAGAAAGGAGTTATAGATATAAAGAGTCACCTGAAATAGCATTTTAAATAATACCTAATAGAAATATTCTGCTAATTGCTGTATACTATCCATTCATCATTCGTCATGCTAGGGTAACCGGCCAGCAATTGTTATCTACCTTGGTCCATAATGTTTATTATGTGCTTTGACTGCCTCTTGGCCTTTAAATCTAGCAGCCCATGCGTTCGAGTTTTTCCTCGTGAACAGTCCAGGTGGAAACATAGTTTTCAACCTCCTCTGATTTTTTTCTTCTCTGCCCCCGAGCTACCAGTTTAAGTGAAGAATTCCATTGTCGGGGTCAGTGAATATATATGTAGCTTGGCATATATAAATGTTATTTAGGGGTATAGGCAACATGAAGTTAGGAGTTATCGCACTAAAACAACTGTTTGAGCACTTAAGCCACACAATTAGAAGAGTTTATAAACCATAAAGGCGATTGCCCAGAGGAGCATTTAATCAGGCGATTGGGATCATAGATTTGGGGGAGAAAGATGCGTGAAAACGTGGACTACTCTGTAAAGATCTGCCTCGTCGGAGATGGACGGGTAGGTAAAACCTGCTTGATAAGAAGGTTCGTATTCAACGAGTTCGCAGACAAGTACGTAACCACCATAGGTACGAAGATCACAAAGAAAAACGTTGTACTCAAACATCCAAAAGATAGGTCCACAACAGGTGTCAGGATGCTCGTCTGGGACATCATGGGCCAGCAGGGCTTCAGACAGATGCTCCAGGATGCATACTTTTTTGGATGCCAAGGCGTGGTGGCCGTATGCGACATTACAAGAGAGGACACGATGCAAGCTCTCGAGGATTGGATCGCGGCAGTTCATCAGATTGCCGGGGAGACACCGATTATCTTTCTTGCCAACAAGAGCGATTTAAAGAATGAAGCGGAGTTTACCCTTAAGGATCTAAAGAAGTTTGCCAAGAACTACAAACACTCGTATGCATTTCTTTCCAGCGCGAAAACAGGTAAGAATGTGGAATTGTGCTTCGAAACGCTAGGGGAGGAGATCCTATCCGGGCACTGAGAAGATGCACCTTTTTTTAAACAAACTTAGAACGAGCTGAACCGTTCTCAATGCCTGATATTTCCACAAAAACTTATATTTAACCATATCTATGCACGGCAAAGGTCGAAATGATGGAACAAAGCTTGGACGAGGCATATAATATCGAAAATAAATGGCAGCAGAGATGGGCAGAGGCCAAAATATTCGAGGCCGAGCCGGAGGAGGGCAGGGATAAGTACTTCCTCAATTTTCCATATCCGTATATGAACGGATACATGCATCTGGGCCATGCCTATACTCTACTGAGGGTGGAGGTGTTTGCCAGATATAAGCGCATGAGAGGATATAACGTTCTCTTTCCCTTTGCATTTCACTGCACTGGCTCTCCTATCGTATCCGCGGCGGACCGAATCGAAGATAACGATCCAAAGCAGGTCAAGATCATGGAGCACATGGGCATCCCTGAGGACCATATCCTAAAATTTGCCGAGCCTGTTTATTGGACAGAATATTTTCCAGATGAGTATGTAAAGGACATTACAAGATTTGGATGCGGCATCGATTGGCGCAGGAGCTTTATCACGACCTCTCTGAACAAATATTACAACAAGTTCATAGAATGGCAGTTCAGAAAGCTGAAGGCAAATGATCATGTTGTACTGGGAGAGCATCCCGTAATATGGTGCCCAAAATGCAATTCACCTGTGGGCGATCATGCAAGAATCAAGGGAGAAGGCGAGACACCACAGGAGTTCACGCTGCTGAAGTTCAAATTCGATGATGCGTACATCATCGCGGCGACCCTCAGGCCGGAGACGGTGTACGGTCAGACAAATATGTGGGTTGACACCGAACTAAGATATGTTAAGGCCAAGGTGGGCGAAGAAATTTGGATCGTGAGCAAGGAGTGCGCTGATAAGCTGAAAGGGCAGAAGGAGGGCTTTGAGATCGTGGGTGAAATCTGGGGCGGGCAGATGATCGGTAAAACCTGCATCGCTCCGGGAATAAATCGTGAAATTCTAATCCTGCCCTCTGAGTTTTGCGATCCCAATAAGGGTACGGGTCTTGTAACCAGTGTTCCATCAGATGCACCAGATGATTGGGTGGGTCTTTATGACCTACGGGATGAAGGGTTATGCGATCGCTTTGGATTGAACTATGAAGAGGTAAAAAAAATCGAACCGATACCCATAATCGACACCCCGGGATGGGGCGATCTGCCTGCTGTAAAGATATGCGAAGATATGAAAATCGAGAGCCAGCATGACAGAGAAAAGCTGGAAGAGGCGAAGAAGATCATCTACAAGTCAGGGTTTTACACAGGAGTGATGAACGAGAACTGCGGAGAATATTCGGGCATGAAGGTGGAAGAGGCAAAGGATTTGGTTAAAGAGAGGCTCATTGAAAGCGGTGAGGCAGATGTGATGTATGAGCCAACAGGGGAGATCGTGTGCAGATGCCTAACACCGAGCGTCGTCAAGGTTGTGTCAGGGCAGTGGTTCATCGCGTATGGAAATGAAGAATGGAAAAAAGGTGCCCATGAGGCTTTAAACCGATTGAAGCTCTATCCTGAATTGGTAAGGAAGCAGTTCGATTACGTTTTAGATTGGCTAAACGATTGGGCCTGCACAAGGGAATTCGGATTGGGAACGAGATTGCCTTGGGACGAGAAATGGGTGATCGAATCGCTTTCAGATTCCACCATATACATGGCCTACTATACGATATCCAAGTACTTGGAACACGGGAATTTGGTGGCCCCAGAAAAGATAAGTGACACCTTCTTCGATTATCTATTCTTGGGCGAGGGCGATCCAAAGGCCATTTCCAATGACACCGGGGTTCCGGTTTCAACACTTATGAAAATGAGAAGTGAGTTCGAATATTGGTATCCATTTGACCTCAGGGTCTCAGGCAAGGATTTGGTACAGAACCATCTTTCATTCTGTCTATTCAATCATGTGGGAATATTTCCGCAAGAACACTGGCCTAAGGGTTTCAGTGTGAACGGCTGGGTGCTCGTAAGCGGTGCAAAAATGAGCAAATCTGCTGGAAATTTCTATCCCTTGAGGGATATTCTTGATAAATTTGGGGCAGATAGCACTAGGCTTGCCCTAACCTACAGCGGTGAAGGCATCGATGATCCAAATTTTAACATGGATTTTGCAAAGGGCGCATACAACCGCCTTGAGGCCTGGAGGGATTTTGCGATCAACAGCTACGAAAAAGGTAGAGAGGAGAAACAAGGCATCGATACCTGGTTTGAATCGATTCTGAACAGAACGATAAAAGAAATCAACGAGACAATGGATGAGATGAACTTCAGGACCGCCTTGAAGATCGGTTACTTCGACCTGCAGAGGCATCTGAGGTGGTACATGAGACGCTGTCTCGGTGATTGTAATAAAGCGATTCTGAATGAGCTCATCGTAACCCAAACTAAGATACTCTCCCCCATTACACCGCATATCTGCGAGGAGATCTGGGAGAAGCTGGGCTTTGACGGCTTCATTTCTATGGCTGAGTATCCCAAGGCAGATGATACCAAGTTAAATTTAAAAATCGAGGTCTCAGAGGATCTCCTCGTAAACACGATATCAGATATAAACGAGATATTGAAGGTAACAGGCATTGAGGCCAGGAAGATAGTGCTATACACACCTCCACAATGGAAATACGATATGCACCACATGGCAGTGGAAATGAGCCTTGCCGATGAGCTGAGCGTTAATAGCCTTATGAAGAAGGGCATGGCCCAGGAGGGCATAAAGGAACATTCAAAAGAGTCTTCGCAATATGCTAAAAAGCTTGTAGAGGAGTTGACGAACAGGGGCAGGGATGAGCTTGAGAGGCTCAGCGTAACAGTGAACGAGAAGGGCTATCTTTCCGAGGCAAAAGACTTCTTAAAGCATGAATTCAAGTGTGAAATTGAGGTTTATTCATCCGACGATGAAGAACGATACGATCCAAAAGGAAAGGCAAAATTTGCGGTGCCTTTCAGACCCGCGATTTTCGTGGAGTGATCGTTTTTCGGAGCTAAAAAGGCAGGGGAAAAGAGGGTACACTCTACGTTATTTCAAAAATGGTCCGATATCCAATAGAACTCACTGCGCTAGATCCATTACCACTACATCTCGAACGGCCCTCATGTTCTTGAAGGGCAAAACAAGCCTTCCCTGGGCGTCTGTTTTGTACAGTCTGGGCTCGATCTCCTCCGCGGGTATGACGAGCACGTGATGCAGTTCTCCGGTTATAGTATCGACGATGAAGTTTTCGATCATGCCCAATATCTGTCCATCGTTCGTCATAACGGTTTTGCCTCTAAGCTCGGTCGCAAACCTTCTCACTCAAATCACCTCTTCTTTCAAGCGCACCCTGCACCTGTATCGCTTTTCTCCCTTTTAAAGTTTCATGATGGGATTAGCGTAATTGCTAAGGTAATATATTTTTTTGAGATATAGCTTTATCAATATAAAAAGGTATGGAAAATAATATTCACCATAAACCAAAACTCTCTTTTATGACTATACCCATATATCCCGCTGGGACGAATATGAGCCAGTTAGAAAAAATCATGCGCAATACAGAGGAAATCGTTACACACGATGAGCTGAAAGTCATCATTGAAGAGAAGGAAAGACCCTCCGCATATATTGGAATCGAGCCCTCTGGTCTAATGCATATCGGCTCGATAATATGCATCGGTAAGGTGAAGGATCTATTGAACTCAGGTTTCGAAGTGACGATTCTTCTTGCTGATTGGCACGCTTACCTCAACGACAAATTGGGCGGTGACATCGAAAATATCCGAACCTGTGGGGAGTACATCAAGGACTGCTTCCGTGCCTTTGGCGCGGATTCCAATGAATTGAAATTCGTGTACGCCACAGATCTTTTGGACAGCATCGATTACTGGGAGAAGGTGCTGAGGATATCCAAGAAAAGCTCGCTGCATCGGATAAAGCGGACATTGACGATCATGGGAAGAAAGGAGGAGGAGGCTGATATGGACGCGTCCATGCTCATCTATCCCGCCATGCAGGTGGCTGATATCTTCCAGTTGGGTGTGGATGTGGCTTTAGGAGGGTTGGATCAAAGAAAGGCGCACATGCTTGCCCGCGACGTTTCTGAAAAACTCGGCTGGAAGAAGGTCGTGGCCATCCACACACCATTACTGCCTGGTTTGCAGGGTGGGGAGAGGATGGATCCAGTAGAAGCGAAGATGTCAAAGTCCAATCCTGAGAGTTCGATATTCATCCATGATTCCCAAGAGGAGGTAAAAAGAAAGATAAGGAAGGCCTACTGCCCTGAAGGTGAATTAGTTGGAAATCCAATAATAGAAATTTGTAGGTATATCATTTTCAACAATATGGATGAAATGACGATATCTAGACCTGAGAAGTTCGGAGGGGACCTGCAGGTAAACGGCTATTCAGAACTGGAAGATGCATTCAGTACAGGACAACTGCATCCCCAGGATTTGAAGAAATCAGTAGCAAATTATTTATCAGAAATACTCGAACCCGTGAGGGACTATTTTAAAAAGAATCCTGATAACTATGAGCTGGTGAAGGGAATAGACGTTACAAGATAATTATCATGGCCCCCTAGGCTCCTGGCCCTTTGCAACCGAACCCGCCCTCATCCGTTCTTTCTATCTCGATAATATATTGTATTTGAGGTATTGTATCTCAAATATATAATTAAATACTCCTGCCCCATTATCCAATCCCATGCCCAACTCGAACTCGATTTCATACCGAAATTTGAGCACTCTGGCGATCCTGATCGCAATAGTATCTGTATCCTTTTCCGCGATCTTCATAAGATGGAGCGAATCCCATCCACTCGTCATAGCTGCATATCGAATGGGCATAACGACCCTGTTTCTTCTGCCATTGGTTCTAACATGGAATCTTGGCGAGTTCAAGGAGATCAAAAGGAGCGAGTTTGCCTTCATGATAGTCATAGGTATTATTTTGGCAATACATTTTGCCACATGGATAACCTCTCTGAAAGAGACATCAGTGGCAAGCTCGGTCATATTGGTCACATCCCATCCCCTGTTCGTGGCAATTGTCTCGCATTATGTTTTCAGGGAAAAATTGAGAGCCATTGGCTATTTGGGGGTGTTTGTCGCTTTTGGGGGCATTATCGTGCTATCAATAGGGGATTACGGCCTAGGTGGTGGAAATTTTAGGGGTGATATTTTAGCTCTTATCGGCGCCTTTGCAGCAGGGTTGTACATTCTCGGCGGAAGGAAGATGAGGAGAAGCATTTCCCTTGTTCCATACGTTTTTATCGTGTACAGCGTTTGCACAATCTGCCTTTTATTCATGTGTGTATTTGCATCTGCACCTCTATATCCCTTACCTGATAGAGAATATGTCCTATTCATATTGATGGCCTTTATCCCTACCATATTCGGTCACACACTTTACAATTGGGCATTGAAGCATGTAAAGGCGCAGGTAGTGTCTGTCAGTCTATTGGGTGAGCCCATAGGGGCCACGATTCTAGCTCTCGTCCTTCTCGGAGAAATTCCCCCACAGTTCACCGTAGTGGGGGGATGTCTGATACTGCCTGGCATATATCTGGCCTATAGGGGAAGTCGAAGGGAAAATGTGGCTAGACGATGACTTGTTGACCCCCACTTCTTCCAAATGGAGCGAGGCCAGACTTCATTTAACTGTCAATCTTCTTTCCATCATCAAAGCCCAGCCTACCAGCAATATCGGCAGAACGAACACAGCCAGGTCAAAGCTGAAAACTATCGTAGCAGCTGTTATTATTCCGAAATGCTGGGTCAGAGGCATGGGCGAGAGCAATAGCACCGCAAAGCCGCAGATCGTGGTGATTGCTGAGATGAAAATGGCAGCGCCCGTTCGCTCGATTGTGACCTGCATGGATTTTTGAGGGTTCTGTTTTTGACTTTCCTCCCTGAACCTTTCTATGATATGTATCGAATAGTCTATACCCAAACCGATAGTCAAGGCTGTTACCATGACGGTAAACACATTTAGAGAAATACCTAAAAGGAACATCGTGCCCAGTATCCAAACCGTGGAAATCGCAACAGGCACAACAGCTATAAGTCCCAATGCCAGATTTCTATAAACGATGATAAGAACTAACGCTGAAAGAATCACGGAAAAGGCAGTGGTAATGATCTGGCTTCTTTGGAAGGAGTCGATGGTAGTTATTACCAGTATTGTTTCGCCTGTGACCTTCTCCTGCACACCCTCGATTCTTACAACATCCTCCTTCAATTGTGTGTAGACGTTTCTCGCTTCGGATGTGGTTTTTGCGGAGACAAATATCCTTATCACGGTTGCCTCGAACATTTCCTCTTCTGGATTATAAAGGAGCACGGATTTGATTTTATACTGATAGCTCTGATTCGTATACAGATAATAGAAAATTCCGTGGATATCATCATCCGTACATGTTGAATTTGGTAACCCCTCAGCTGTGAGGTTGAACCGAAGAGCAAGGCTTTGGTTCCTTTCTATAGCTTCAGCAATGAACTTTCTTACGCTCTCAACCTTGACTATCTCCTCCCCTGCCAGTTCCACTCTAACCACATGTTCGTCATTGCTCGTGTTATTTTCCATTTGGGCGATGTATTCAACAGCCTCAGGTTTTGATATGTTTCCTTCCAGGAAGATATATTCCTGGGTGTAGCTTGCTGATGCAAATTGATCGCGGATGAGATTGGTTGTTTTGCTTGTAGGCCAATCCTCGGGCACGAAATCCTCAAGGCTGAACTCTGTCTCAACCCCTGTAGAGGCATACATTGCAATGAATGTGAGGACGAGAACGATGGCGATCACCGGTATGGGATGCCTCTTGACCGTTAGAGCACCAAAGGTCATGACTTTGTCCAGAACCCGGAGATCCTTTTTTGTGCGCCCGACGTTTACCTTGCCACCTCTTGAATCCAACAGGTATCGTGCAGCGCATTGGAAGGTCAGGGTCAGAAAAAAGGCGTAAAATATGCCTAAGCCGCATAGAATGCCGAAATTTCTGATTGGTACGATTTCGGAAAAGAGATTGGAGAAGAACGCGATTATCGTTGTGGCGACTGCCAGTGATAATGCCGAGCCAACCATGGTAATCGACGTTGTGAGGGCAGTTGAAACATCCTTGCCCTTTTTGAGCTCCTCCTGATATCTCCTGGATATATGCACTGAGTAGTCTATGCCCAGACCCACAACCAATGGCAGCACGGCCACCTCCACAACCGTGAACTTAATGCCGAGCAGCACCATGGTTCCGAAGGTCCATATTGCAACTATGATAAGGGTAACGAGTGGAAGAACAACATAGGTATAATTCCTGAAACTGATTGCAAGAAGAAGGGCTATCAAGATGAAGATCGCCAGGCCCAGGGTAATCGTTGTGTTCCAAACGCTTTGATCCACCTCGTCGGTGAGCAGTGCGCTGCTCGTCTGCGCGATCTCAATATGCTCAAATTCCATTTTGTCAACAGCGTCCCTGATTTTCAGGCTGATCTTCTTGTACGATGGTTCGTCGTAATTCCCGTATATCATGACCATTATCAGGGTCTCATTTGCGCTAGGTAAATTTGGGTCAAAATCCTTTGGGAGAAGAGTGGCCAAAAGCATCTGAACTTCTTCAAGGTCCAGTTCAATTGGCAGTGAATCTGTAAAATCGCCTCTATAAATGGAAACCGCAATGGCCTTTATTGCCTCTATCTCGAAGTCAGAGCTGTTCAAAATATTTCTCGTATAGTTGGACAAGAAGAGACATCCAAGGTTCACGAAACCTGCGATACTGACAACATCCTCCACGCCTATAACATTCTTGGCCTCTTGGGTAACATTGTACTGCTCCCTCAATGCCTCAGGAGACAAAACATCTTCACCGTTTTTCCCCCTCACGTAAACAAAATGGTATTTCGAGGATCTGCCGAAGTTGTCGTTCACATAATTCAAGTCCTTTGCGACCTCATTGTCTGGGTAAAATTCCTCCCAATTCGTCAAGACCTTGATGGATGGAAGTGCACCTGAAAAAAGAATCGTTATTACGATCACAATCACAACGATCGGAACCGCGTGAGTTTGAACCCTGCCTGCGAGCCTTTCTAGCATCTGAATGGTTATGGTATGGAGGATATTTGTTGGTTATGGTTACCCT
>CBDUXN010000129.1:0-10302 GCA_965371185.1 uncultured Thermoplasmata archaeon | reverse complement strand
TTAGGGTCCTCCACGATATCTCCTGGGATACCTCTAATATACTTGACTCCCAGAGCCTTGCTGCGTTTATATAGCTCTTCATACCCTTTTCCAAATGTCCTCATATCAATATAGAAGACCACACATTCCATCTCCGGGTCATGGTCCTTTAGATAAAGGGTATCCTTAACAGTATTCATACAGCAGATATTACTGCAGTATGGGTTACCGCGTTTTTCGGACCTTGAACCGACACATTGAATAAAAGCAATACTCTTTGGAGGCTTGCGGTCTGTTGGCCTTAGGAGCTCGCTCTTCGTAACATACCCTGGGCCTGTAAGTATCTCAAATTCCCAGGATGTCAGAACATTCTCATATCTCGTATAATGGAATTCATCAAGTATAGTAGGGTCATAGACATCCATTCCTGTAGCCACGATACCAAGCCCAACATCGAACTCTACAATCTCATCCTTCTGGTCAAAATCTATGGCTTTTGGGTCGCAGACTTCGGCACACTTACCGCAGGCGATTGGATTGTTACCCAGGCAATCTTCCATATTAATAAGATAGGCAGCTGGTACAGCCTGGGCGAATGGTATATAGATAGCCTTCCTTATTGCGAATCCCAATTGATGTTCGTCAGGTTTCACAACGGGGCATACTTTGACACATTCCTCACATGCCGTGCAGGCATCTTCATCCACATATCGTGCCTTTTTACGGACCTTTACATGGAAATTACCGATATATCCAGTAATTTCCTCTACTTCTGAATAGGTAAGCAGTTCAATTCTGGGATGTCGACCGACATCCATCATCCTCGGACCGAGGACTCAAACCGCTCAATCCATAGTGGGGAAGGTCTTGTTAATGGAAGACATCAACCCACCAACAGTAGGCTCTTTCTCAACCAGATAGACATGATAGCCTGCATCAGCGAGGTCCAAGGACGCCTGCATTCCTGCTATACCGCCTCCCACAACGAGTGCGGCCTGGGTAACGGGAACCTCAAGTTCTTCCTGAGGCTCAAGGAGTCGTGCCTTTGCCACTGCAATTTTAACGGTATCCTTTGCCTTTTGAGTAGCTTCTCCCCTGTCCGAATGGACCCAGCTGCAGTGTTCTCTAATGTTAGCCATTTCGAACAGATAAGGATTAAGTCCTGCATCAGCGCAGCATCTTCTGAAGGTAAGTTCATGCATACGAGGGGTGCAACTTGCAACAACTACGCGATTTAGATTCTCCTCTTTTATATACCGCTTTATCTCTTGTTGACCGGGTTCTGAGCAGGTGTATCTGTTCTTGACCGAGCAGACCACATCAGGCAAGGTTCTTGCCCATTCTGTAACCTCACCACAGTCTACGGTGGAAGAGATATTTATTCCGCACTCGCAGACAAAAACGCCTATCCTTAGTTCTTCCACTCCCGACGTATCGGGATTTCCGCTCCCGATGGATCGGGATTTCCGCTTTGCTCCAATTTGCTCCAACAAACCAATAACCTCCTTTCAAACATTTTTATCTAACTGATTTGCAATTAAAATAGTTAGATCCTGAATTTCAATTTTTGCTTCATTGGGAGTATTTTCATCATTCATTGCACACCTGAAATGAATCTGGCATTTTGGGCAACTCGTAATCAAAAGGTCTGCACCAGTAGATTTTGCCTCTTTCAGTCGTGCGAGCTGAATCTGCTTGGAGTAAATGCCACAGTTCATCCATCCACTTGTTCCGCAGCAGATTGCGTTTTTCCTGTTTTTTGGCATCTCGGTGAGCTCGACTCCTATAGCGTTCATAATCTTTCTGGGCTGTTCATAAATTCCACCAATTCTACCCAGGCTGCAAGGGTCCTGGTAGGTTACTTTCTCCGGTTTCCGGGTTTTGCGCTTTGAGGTTCCGAACCTCAGCTCAGGCAGCTTTTCAGCAATGATCTCTGAGATGTGAATAACCTCAAGGTCTAATCCTCCCATATATTTCGGGTATTCGTTTTTAAAGGTTTGGTGCCCTTCTGGACAAGAAAAAACAATTTTCTTCACACCGGTGCGTTTGATTCCCTCAATATTATGGTGGGCCAGTTTCTTGAAATTTTCAATATCTCCTGTCCATAAGAGGTCGTGTCCACAGCATTTTTCGTCGGGCATTAGAACAGGTTCTATGCCCAGGTGGTTAAGTATCTTGATGGTGCTCTTTGCAATATTTAAAGTATTTAATTCCAGGTTGGTGAAAAAGGCGTCAAAGTAAGGAAGGCAACCCACAAAATATATTACATCTTTTGAGTTGTTGAGTTGTTGAGTTGTTGAGTTGGTTGGGTACATTTTTACTTTGAGGTCTCTTGTTATCCAATCGAGGCGATCTTGTTTGAGGTTGGGAGATGCCATCATTCTCATTATAGACTGCATTCTCCCGTTATGGGCCCAGACACCCTCCTTACCATGTCTGTATGCCTCTATTCTCACATTTCTAATAAACTCTGAAAAATGGACACGTGATTCGCATACCTCATAGCACATCTCGCACCCTAGACACATCCAGAGCAATTCTTCCTCCAAGACTGATTCGGGACTCTCTAATAAGGCCTTTTGCACGAGGAGTCGTGGCGAATAGTCTTCGTTAATGAGGGAGATAGGGCATACCGAACTGCATTTTCCGCAATCCAGGCAGTAGTGCACCTTTGAGGCTTTTATAGCATTCTGGATAGCCTCCATATTATGTGAACCCCTCTTTTGAGCTTCTCCGCCGAAGGCGGATTTATTCCTCTACACCCATTATTCCAGCACTCGCTTCCTCCAATATTCCAATCGGGGCGAAGCCCCTGAGTTATTTCGGTCTTAATGGACTGGGCCCCAACTTTTTCACCTGAGCAGAGAATTCACTGATCAATTGGGCAAACCGTTCTCCTTCATCAGCACCGATCCATTCTACTCTTAACCGTTCGCGTTCTATTCCTAGCAATGAGAAGATCGGCATCATTTCTTCTGACAGTTTCTGACATCTCTCATTTCCATTCTCATAGTGGCATTCTCCGATAGGACAACCGGCTATGAGCACAGCGCCGGCCCCGACCTCAAAGGCCCGCAATATGAATGCAGGATCAACTCGCGCCGAACACTCGACTCTGATAATCTTAAAATTACTCGGATACTCAAGACCCTTTGCTCCTGCAAGGTCAGCAGACGCATACCCTCCCCAGATGCAACAGAAACCGAGGATTTCTGGCTCCTCAGATTTGTCACTGGAGGCCATAGTTGCGTCAATTTGTGCAAAGAATTGCCGGTTGGTGGAGTGATGCATACTCATAGCACCGGTAGGACATACTACAGTGCAGGCCCCGCATCCCTTACATATGAATGGATCCACCCTGGATACAGTAGCTTTGTCTCTTTCCATCGTAATTGCACCAAATGAACAGACCTCCAAGCAACTCTCGCACCCGCGGCAGAACCTTTCATCGACTTCTGCTATGAGACCTTCGCTTTGTATCCTGCTCTTGCTTAATTGTCTTGCTACCCGAGCAGCCACTCCAGAGGCCTGGTACATACTTTCAGCAACAGTTGCTGGCCAGTGAGCAGTGCCACAAACATAGATGCCTCTGTCAAAAAACTGGAAGGGCTTGAGCCTCATTTGGGTGTCCGGAAAGAATCCAAACTCATCTATCGATATCTTTAGCATATCTGAGAGTATCTTGGCGTCGGGTTGAGCAATCAGCGGTGACGAGAGGACAAGCAGGTCGTAGTGAATGACCCTGTTTTTATGTAAGAGTTCATCGTGAAATGATATCCTTCCATCTTCAGCTTTTGGGGGTCGCCCAGGGTTATACTTATACAATCTGATACCAAGTCCCCTTGCCCGACTTACATCCTCCCCTGAAAGAATGTGGGCTGTTTCCAGATCCCTAAACAACACGCTCACCTCGATTTTTGGGTGACTTTCTCTCAAAAGCATGGCATTCTTCAGGGCTGTCATACAACATATTCGCGAGCAGTACGGACGTACCTCATCCCTTGCACCGACGCATTGTATCATGACAACTGATCTAATGTCTTCAAACTCTGATAGGTGGTGCAGCATGTGCTCCAACTGAAACTGGGTTACCACATTCTTTTCCTTTCCATATCCGAAGGCCCCTTTTGGCTCCAATATCTTTGCCCCTGTAGCAAGTATGATAGCTCCTACCCTGAAATCGTGTTCCCGTTTATCTTCCACTACAGTCACATCGTAGTTCCCTATATGTCCAGAGACTTTTGAAACTCTTGTTTTCGTGAACAACTGAATGTTCGGATTTCCTTTTATAGATTTAGTCTTAGCGCTGATGATTTCAGCAGCATCGGTCATAGAGGGATAGACCTTGTCAAGATTTCTTAACATTCCACCCAGTTCACCTTCTTTTTCTACTAACTTTACCAAAACTCCCTGTTTTGCAAGACTAAAAGCCGATGTCATCCCTGCTATGCCTCCACCAATGACAAGTGCAACCGGAGTTATATTGATATTTATAGGCCTTCTCGGTTCGAGTAGAGATACTCGAGCGATCCCCATTCTTGTCAGTATAATTGCTTTCTCGGTTGCCTTTCTCTTGCTCTCAGTATGGACCAGTGAGCATTGATCTTTGATATTCACTATTTCAAACAGGAAGCGGTTTAGTCCTGCCTCTTCACAAATCCTTCGGAAAATAGATTCATGAGTCCGTGGTGTACAACCCGCAACGAGAACCCGATTCAAGTGCTGCCTTCTGATGGCATTTCTTATTTCACCCCGTCCTTCTTCTGAGCATCCGTAACGCAATTTCCGGACGACGGTGACTCCTGGATTCTTACTCACTTCACCGATAAGTTTGTTGATATCGATAGAGCCAGAAATTTCGTTTCTGCATTCGCAGACAAACACACCAATTTTCAATTCTTTAGTCATCATATTTTAACAAATCAGAATCGCATTCTGGTTCGAGGTTGTAATCACCACAAATTCTGCATTTCACCTTTTTGAAGGGGCTCTCCCAGTAATGCTGGGTTGGCGTATCAACTATCTCGGTTAACTTGATCGCCCCTGTTGGGCAAACATAGGCACAGGTCCCACAGCCAATACAAATACTCGCCGCCCTTTTGAATGGTGGACCTGTCTCCCTTTTATCACCTCTATATGCAAAACTTATTGCCCCTATTCCTACTATCTCCTCGCATGCCCTGACGCACAGTCCACATAGAATGCAGTCATCATCCCTGCTTTCAAACCTTACCTTCTTCACTCCGAGCTGGGAGGCCAGTTTTTTCAATATTTCAGAATTTGGGCAGCGAGCCAGGAGCAATTCCAGAGTCATTTTGCGTGTTTGCTGCACCTCCTCGGTATTAGTATATACCTTTAATCCTTCACTTACTGGATGAATACAACTTGCAACCAGTTGCTTGCGTTCATTTTCCACGACTTCCACCAAACACAATCGGCAGGCTCCATAAGGCTTAATAATAGAATGGTAACAGAGAGTGGGAATATAGATGCCCAACTTTTTGGCTGCATCAAGCACTGTTGTGTTCTCTTTTACTTCTATTTTTTTGCCATCAATAGTTAACTTTATCATCGTCTGAGAATTACTGCCTCGAATTTACAACTCTCAAAACATACCCCACATTTTGAGCACTTTTGTTGATCAATTGAATGTGGAGACTTAAGCTCTCCGGATATTGCTCCCTGAGGGCATGATTTAAAACAGAGATGGCAGCCATTGCATTTTTCAGGGTCAATATAATACTGAATTAAAGCTTTACAGACACCGGCAGGGCACTTCTTGTCTTTAATATGTGCTTCACACTCATCTCGGAAATAACGAATTGTGGTCAATACGGGGTTGGGGGCTGTCCCCCCTAATGCACAAAGAGAAGCCTTGCTTACATAATCAGCCAATTCTTGTAACAGCTCTATATCACCTTCTTTTCCACGACCTGCGGTAATTTCGCTGAGTACATGGTGCATACGGTCGACGCCTTCACGACAGGGGGTACATTTACCACAAGATTCCTCCTTGGTAAAACTCAGGAAATATTTTGCAGTATCAACCATACAGGTATTCTCATCCATCACAATCATTCCCCCTGAGCCCATCATTGAGCCGACATTAGTCAATTCTTCGTAGTCTATGCATAAATCAATCAAGCTCGCAGGGATACAGCCACCAGAAGGGCCTCCTGTCTGAACTGCTTTAAACTCCTTTCCTTCTGGGATTCCTCCACCAATCTTATAAATCATGTCTTTTAGTTTAACTCCCATTGGAACCTCAACGAGACCGGTATTGTTTATCTTGCCCACTAAGGAGAAGATCATTGTTCCTCTGCTCGTCTTTGTACCAATTTTACTGTACCATTCTGCACCTTTATTAATAATTAACGGGACATTAGCCCATGTCTTGACATTATTGATATTTGTAGGCCTTCCCCACAACCCTTTCTGAGCAGGATAGGGGGGGCGTGGTCTTGGTTCGCCAGTTCTTCCTTCAATTGAAGCTATAAGGCCTGTCTCCTCTCCGCATACAAAAGCGCCTGCACCACGATTCAATTTCATGTCAAAAGAGAAGTCTGAACCAAGAATACTATGTCCCAGAAATCCCCATTCTCGGGCTTGTTCCAATGCAACGCTGAAGTTCTTAACAGCTAAAGGATATTCATTGCGGATATAGATATACCCCTCAGTTGCGCCAATCGCGTAAGCACCAATAATCATTCCTTCCAGAACTGAATGAGGGTTTCCTTCGAGGAGACTACGGTCCATAAAGGCACCTGGGTCACCTTCATCACCGTTACAGATTATATATTTGAAATCTCCTTTCTCTTTCCGGCATATTTCCCATTTCTTGCCGGTAGGAAATCCAGCTCCTCCTCGCCCACGCAAGCCTGACCTTTTTATCTCAGAGATGATATCATCGGATTTCATTTCTGAAATCACTTTTGTCAAGGCGGAATAGCCTCCCAGGGCAATATAATCAGTAATTTTGGTGGGATCAATTAGGCCATTCTCTCCAAAGATTAAGCGCTCTTGGTAACGATAAAAAGGAACCTCATCTTCGTAGACTATCTTTTTCGCACTGGTTGGATCAACATAGAGGAGTCGTTCAATGATATTATCCTTGCGTATGGTCTCGGTGACCACTTCGGGAACATCTTTGACACTCACTCGCTGGTAGAAGATCTTTTTAGGATATATTACTACCAGGGGACCTCGCTCGCAGAACCCATGACAGCCTGTTCTGCGGGTTGCAATCTTTGCCTCCAGACCCTGCTTTTGCAGCTCTTCTTCAAAAGCAGCCATCACATCGCCTGCTCCTGATGCAGAACACCCTGTTCCGCAACAAACAGTAATACAAACCTGCTCTGGGTCCTGAGAGGCGATAATTTCTTCTCTCAAATTTACTAATTGGATAGGATCACTGAGTCTCTTGTTCATGATTTTTAAGGGCCTTCTCTATTTTGGCAGAGGTCATTCTCCCATGGTACTTGCCATCAATCACTACTAGTGGGCCCAATGCACAAGCCCCAAGACAATTAACCGTCTGTAAAGTAAATTTTCTATCTGGTGTTGTTTGACCAGCCTCGATCTTCAAGATATCTTGGAGTCTTTCTACAATACGAGGTGTCCCTCTCACATGGCAGGCTGTCCCTGTGCAGATACTAATCAAATGTTTACCTTTGGGCTCCAGGCTGAAAGCATTGTAAAAGGTAGCAACTCTGTAAACTTGGCTTAGAGGGAGGCCTAATTTCTCAGCTACCAATAGGAACATCTGTTTTGGCAAATAGTGGAATTCCGCCTGGAGGTCCTGAAGAATAGCTATCAGAAACTCAGGATTTGGGGTATAGCGTTCCAGTAAAGACTCAACTCCTACAATGTCGTCTTCTACTGATGAGATATATTTTGTTACCATATTCTACGCAAAGGGTTATGATGTTTAATTATTTCAAGTGATTTTTCAAACTTACCTTTGAAAATCAAACCAAGATAGGCCTTTACATCCGTATCTATTGGACAGGCAACTTTACAAGGAGATGTGGATATTTTTCTAGCAGTATAGGTGGTGGGAGTAATTTTAGGGAATTTAAGATACAATTCCTTTATGTCCAGTGTTTTAATGATATTATCAATACCTTCAGACATACAAAAGTTCAAAGTTATCCGCCCAAGCTAGACCCTGTCTCTTCCTTAAGGGTGGACCAAATGGCAAATTCTGGACAAAGTATCTGACAAAGTCCACAATTCACACAGTTCTCCGGATTTTTGACCCGAGGAGGATGATAGCCTTTGGTATTAAATTCTTCTGAAACCTCGAGTACATCTCTTGGGCAGTATTCCACACAGAAACCACACCCTTTGCATCTGTCCTGTATTAAATGGGCTTCACCCTGGGGGGTTTTTACCTCATTTATGTTATATGGTGTTCGCCAGTACTTCATGCTTATGTGTCAGTTCTTAACAGGATTCTGCCGAAGTCCCTTTTCGGTGGGTCTAAAGCGTTTTTGATCCCGCCTATGAAAGGCAGGATTCCAGTCCCGACTTGTCGGGATTCGCCAAGATTTGTTGGCAAAAAATGTTTTAATGACCGCTCAAAGGGATTTCCGTTTGGGCAACAGCCTGTTAATGCTAGAATCCTTTATTAAATGCCTTTAGGTTAAGTTCCAAAAATCTTGATGGTACAGAATCTGCGACTGCCTTTTCCATTCCTTCTTTTGATACGAGCTTGGTAACAGCAGTGAAAAATCCGAGCATAACCACATTTGAAATTATTCTATTTCCCAATTCTTCAGCAAATCTTGTGGCAGGGATGGAGTAAATCATTATTTTGTCGCGAGGCGGATCAGGTTTTACTAGGTCCTCATCTATCAAGAGCATCCCTTCTTCACTTAATTCGTGCTTAAACTTATCATAAGCTTCCTGGGACATAGCAACAAGGACATCCAGTATTGTAACATAAGGATACAGCACCTTACTGTCCGACAGCAGTATTTGGCAGCTACATGCACCACCTCTTGCTTCTGGCCCAAATGACTGATTCATAGTGGCAAATTTATCGTCATAAATGGAAGCAGCCCTACCCACAATGATGCCAGAGCGGATTATCCCTTGACCCCCATAACCTGCAAATCTAATCTCAGCCATTTTTGCCCCCATATGGGATAAACTTATCACCTAATACCTTAGTAAGCTGAGTGTTATATGAATCAATAAATGTTGGCCTCTCCTTATCCGTAAATTTGCCTACTACAATCTTCCCTTCAGGACTAATTCCCACATTTCTTGGGTCTTCACCATTCTTTATCACTGAATTTTCAAAGTAAAAATCTATCAAATTAGATTCGATTTCTTTAATGCCTTTATAATAATTGGGGCCTGGTGATAGGACTTCAATTACAGAAAATCCTTGTTTTCCTAAAGCCTCAGTCATAGAAATTGTAAGTTCATCTGTATGTAAAGCTGTCCACCTTGCTGTGTATACCGCGCCGCAAGAGTTTGCAAGATGTGGGACATTAAACGGTTCTTCAAAAGTCGCGTAAGGTGAGAACGTGATTGGAGTCGAAGGAGTGGGTTGACCTCCTATCTTTCCATAAACAAAATTATTAACACATATAACAAGCAATTCCATATTCCTTCTTCCTGCATGCACAAAATGATTTCCACCCAGTGTCATCAGGTCGCCAACAAAAAGGACTACTCTTAAAGTTGGATTAGCCAATTTTAGTCCTGTTCCGAAGGCAATACTCCTTCCTCGAGTAGTATGGAAAAAGTCAATCCCTAAATGACTTACAACTTCTGGTTCAAATGGGATATCTGATGCGACGCATACTCTTGATGGCTCAATCCCGAATCTTTCAATTCCTTTAGCAAAACCAGTGATAATCGGATTCATTCTTGTAATTTACCACCTTCTTCAAAAACTGACTTCTCAAGTCTTGTCTTATATTCAATAGTTCCTTCGATTCTTTTCTTTTCTTTACTAGCATATTCAATTGCATCGAACATATCATCCGGGTTATGAACTCCTCCCCCGCCGTGAGGAACAAGAACAACGTTTGCCTCACCATAACTACATCTTTCAACCTCAAAAACGATTTGCCCATAATTTATCTCTGGCACTACAAAAGCTTTTACAGTTTTTGCAAGCTCAGCTATCTTCGCATCAGGAAATGGCCACACAGTAATAAGTCTAAGGCTTCCTACTTTTATCCCCTTTTCTCTTGCTTTCTCAATCCCTTTTACGGCAACTCTCGATGATATTCCGTAGGAAACAACAACAACTTCGGCATTCTGGGGAAGAAGTTTTCTATGGCAGCTTTTGTCGGCTCATATAAA
>CBDUXN010000128.1:0-10305 GCA_965371185.1 uncultured Thermoplasmata archaeon | reverse complement strand
ATATATAATTCTGATGATAATGTCCCTTTCTTAAAAGTGAATTCAATGGTTAACGAAGAGCCGAGTCGTTTTGGTTCCGTGGGTTGAAAAGTTCTATATAAAATTATGGTAAATATATAAATATAGGCCATATATGGATGGTTTTTTTATTATTGACAATCGGTAGACCGATTGTCAATTGAATAAATCCCAATAAAGTGTCGTGTTGCAGACATAAGCCCCCTTATTTCATCAAGAAGTGGCAAAAGATGTGGGAAAATTTCCTTCATCTTTTCTTATTTTTGTACCTGGCTCGGTTTTAATGCGGAACAATCCATGTTTTAGTAACTTTTGAGTGAATCCAATATCCCTTTCCAACCTCAAAATAATCCATAGGGTCATCTAATTCTATCCATTTTTGAGATGTAGAGTTAAAAGTCCTAATAGAATCAACCTCAGTGTCAAAGAGTGTGTTGTTTAAGGCAATATCCCTGGTTTTATTGGTAGTTGATGGATATCCAACAAGATTCCATCCTGGGTGAAGAGGGAGTTCCTGATCTTCAGTAGGTAGGGTGCCATTATATACAAAAATTGTATCTCCAGGTCGAGTAATATGAATCCAAAATCCCATAGTATGATTGATGCTATCTAAATCGTTCATATAAGATGGTTTTGAGACATGGTTGTGCCTCCAGGGATTATAAATGTCAGTTACATTGTACTGCCAGACAGAATCATACCAGCCATCTATTGAGCCAAGCACCCTGGTCAAGTTTTGCTCTTCTTGGATTAGAGGTATAGAAATCAGGTTCCAACCTGGCTTTAAAATAGTGTAATTTTCGAGGGGTTTGTACGGTTCCATTAAAGGGTAATAGTCTTTTTTTGTCGTGCCTCCAACTATATTGGTATAAGCTGTGTCGCCAATACCATCGCTACCCGGGATGTCTTGGCTAGGACCTTTGAAGTTGTCTACACCTGAGTAATCGGACCAATAATTTCCTCCAGAAGGATAACCATCATCCCAGTAATTACCATTTTGATCGTCATAGGCTTGAACTGTATTGAACAACATCCTGTTGTGGTAAATCCGATTGTTTGAACATGAGACAATGCGGATGCCTAGCCAATTGTTATTAAAATTGTTATTTGCTATTATATTTTTATTTGACGATGCATAGAGATATATACCGTTGTGGTTCGAAAAAATATTGTTATTAAGAATGTCGTTATTTGATGAAAATGAGTAAAGTCCTATTCCGACCGCGCTCCCATCACTTGAAACATTGTTGCTAATGACGGTATTCCAGCTTGATTTATAGAGATAGATGCCATAATAGCCGATATTCGAAATAATACTATTAGAAACAACATTGTAATTAGAATCTAGCTGTATTCCCGCATCACCTGCCTCAGATCCACCATTCATAACTGCAAGCCCGTTTATAGTCGCTCCATTGGCATTTACATAGATAACATCACCGCTCCCACCGCCATTGATTATCGATGATTCCCTGTCTTCCCCAGCTAAGGTTATACTTTTATCCACAACAACATTTTCGTAGTACGTTCCGTTGTAAACAAAAACCGTATCTCCATCGGTTGCATTGTCAATAGCATCCTGGATACTGGTGAAATTTTCAAGCGGGTCATCGGGTCCGCTGCTACCTGCCACATCATCCACATACCACGTCGTGGGGGCCCTGACAATAGGTGCAATCTCAATAATAATTATAATGAAGCTGAGCACCATGGCCAAGCCTATCCAAATAACAGCTATCTTCTTGTTCATCTATAAAAGCTAAGGGTATGATGAGATAAATAGGTTTTGTTATCCAAAAAAATTGAACAGAAGGGTGTCGGGTGAAGGACATAAGCCCCCTTTTCCTCTCAGAAACTGAAATTTGAAGGAGACGTGGCAATTGGTCTACCGATTGTCCACAGATAAACGAAATGAAGCTTGTGCCTTCGACCTCCCCTAACCGTTCCGTTCTTCGCTGGCCGTCCCCTACTTGCTCGGAACGCTTATTCAAATTTTAAAGTATCATATGCTATTGTTTCTTTAATCAAGAATAACATTTTTAAATATCTTGAAAAACCTTCTAGTCCTGGAAATAATGTTGCTCGATTTATGTTCATGCGATTTAAATGATAATATGCCTCTTCTATAAATAATTCATCGCATTTAATTCTCATTTTTTTTATATATTTTATTTCATGTTCCTTTTCAATTACACCATCCAGATTATCCATAAATCTTTTCTTGATATTTAATGGAATTACAAATACCCCTTGTTGAATGATAAGTCTTTCATTTAATTCAACTGGATTTATAGAATATATATAATCTTGCTCATCATTGAGTAGTACATTATTTATTTCAGTGCCTTTAGCAAGTTTATCATCATCTAATAAATCTTTATATTGAGTAGAAGCTTTCTCTTTTTGATATTTTTCTTTAATTACCCAATCGACATTAATACTCCATATTGAACAATCACTATCTATCACTACGTTTTCTATTGCAAAAAATAAAGCTACAAATATTGAATAGGAAAAATCTAACATCCTTGTTGGTGCCCCATAATGTTGCATTAAGGATAACCATCGAACATTATCGCTTTTTTCAGGAACATGAGTTGAATAATGTGAATAATGTCTCTTAAATTTGCGTAATAAACCCATTTCATATTCATGTAATTCATTAAAATTAATTCGATAGCTTTCAGCAACTCTTTCAATACTTGTTTTTAAATCCCATTTATAATTACTTTGACCTCGAAATATCCAATTACGCCAATTATTATTTTCTTTAGAAAGTTTCACAAAATCGTCCCAACATTCTATTACTATACTGCTATCATATCTTTTCATGTTTTCAACTCCTTTTATAAATTATAGCCATCAATGAACATTCGAATCGGGCACACAGCCTTTGTTGTTATCGCTCCTCTCCTTATAACTCTTTTGCGGGATTGCGCTGGGCCCTACCCCTCCTGCTCGAACCGCTCCTTCTATTTTTCTCCAATACTAAGAGTTATTTTGTCTACTATAAGCCAGGGGTGGTCCGTGTTTTCTAAAATGTATTTCTTAAAATCGTTTAATCCTTTCTTAAATGCAGATTGACTAATTAGAGTAAGAACAGATGTAGATTTTAATTCGGCTTTTTCTAGTCTTTCTTTCGCTGATCCGTAAGTTTTCTGCGATATCGTTTCTGACGATATATTATTGAATCCGACTATTCTAAACCAATCTTCGACCTCTTTAATTGTAGGTGTACGAGTCTCATCAATCTCAGTTGTTCCAGAAAAGAAGACATGCTCAGGATCATTGCGAATGTGCTCTATCGAGCCATAGCGATTAAGGATTATTCCTTTCGGTTTTAAGATCCGATAACATTCTTCAAGGACTTTTAAAGGTTCATCCACATGATGAAGAAGATGCGACATGAAAACAACATCAAACGATTCATTGTGATAAGATAATGATGCAGCGTTTTGTATATCCCACTTTATTTGTTCAGCTCCGTCTTTTTTTCTTGCCTTTAAAAGCATTTCTTCTGAATTATCTGTTCCTGTGACAGAATATCCTAATCTGGTTGCTATGGGTATTGTAAACCTCCCTGTCCCGCAACCCAATTCAAGGAATTCAGTTTTTTGGCGAGAACCTATTCTTTCAGAGATAAGTGTTAACCATAAATCTAGAGTTTCTTCTGATAGGGGTCGTGCTTTATCATATGTGTTTGCAATTTGCATATAGTCTGCTTTTTTCATATACAAACCTCGTATCAGACACTAATCCTTTATTTTAAATCGATCGTCACCTCAAGTCATGTACTTATATACTGTTATATATAGCTTATATAAACTTATGAACGTTGACAATCGGTGTGCCGATTGTCCCTACAAAGAGCAGACACGCGGGGATTTCTACCAAACTTACCTGGCTAAGATATATGTTAAAGGATAAAAAGAATGTAGAACCCTCCTGGCTCCCTATTATAAAATCTTCACTTAATAGTAGGGAAAATGGTAAATATTTCGAAGTTCATTGGTAAATTGGTTAAATTCTCTATGTCGAGGAGGATATCGAATGAGAAACAGGATAATTTCCACTGGTATTGTGGGATTGCTGGTAATTAGTGGTTTTTTAGGACTAATTATAGTGACATATCAAGTAAGCGCACCCGGACCAACTTATGTAAGTGGTCTTATAGCATCTGACACAACTTGGTATTTGGCTGACACCCCGTATATTGTGACTGGAGATATAATTGTCGACAATGGTACATCATTAACGATCGAAGCCGGGGTAACTGTAAAGTTCGACGGGCATTACAGCTTGATTGTGAACGGCACGCTGAACGCGACTGGTACGACCGGTCAACCGATTCTGTTCACCTCAAACCAAAGCTCGCCTGGAAAGGGTGACTGGCATCGTATTAGGCTACAAGGAACGAACAATACAATAGACTATTGCGAAATCTCATATGGTAACTACCCGCTCTACATTATGGGTGAAAATACCAACAACAACATTTCGAACTGCATGATACACAACAACACAGGAGATGGTATTTATCTTAAAGAAACAACAAACAACACGATTTACAATACAACGGTGTCTTTTTCCAGCAGCAACGGTATCACTCTCTTGATCTCAGAATATAACATTATCCATACTTCATACGTAAGACAGAGTAATGCTTTTGGAATATATCTACGATCCTCCATGAATAACACGATTGAGAACACAAATGTATCAAATAACATGGGTGGAGGGATTGAGTTAGGGTTGAGCTCTGATAATATCCTGATGAAAAATGTTACCGTATTTGAAAATCACGACAATGGGATCGACTTTAACGGTAATGGTTTCAATAATATAACGGATTCGTGGATAATTGCCAACGAAGGAACGGGGATTGATTTTGGCGATGCATCTGAGCATCAGTGGATTGAAAATTGTATCATCAGGGATAATGATGGCTCTGGAATTGACTTGGAAGGTTCATCATATGTGGATATCGTGAGCTGCAATATCTCCGAAAATAAAGGTAATGCTGGGATTTATTCAGCAAGTTCAGTTAAGAATATAACCATCACGAATTCAGAAATCTGGAACAACTCAGAAGATGGTATCGAAATTTACGGTGCGAGTTATGTGAATATCACCAACTCAAATATTTCTAAAAACATATTGAATGGGATAACTTTTAACGGGAGTGAAATCCAAGAAAATAACACTATTCAAAATTGCACGATTACTGTGAACGGAAATAATGGGATTTATTTTAACGCGTATTCCACAGATTCACCTTCATATCTCCAAAACAACATTATATATTTCAACAGTATCTATTCCAATATTCATAATGGCATTTTTTTTAAAACCTATGCTGAATCCAACTGCTATTACTACTCATATATTCAATACAATAACATCTTTAATAACACCATATATTCAAACAACCGAAATGGCATTTATTTTTATACATATACAAAGTATAATACCAACCCTTCATACCTCCAATACAATGCCCTCTATAATAATACTGTATATTCTAACAACCAAAATGGCATTTGTCTTGAAGGTTTTACTGAACAGCCTTCAATAAATATTATATATAATGATCTATATGATAATAAAGTATATTCAAACAACCAAAACGGCATATGTTTATACGGCAATACTTCTTGGCATAGCACTTATATTCTTTACAATAGCGTCTACAATAACACAGTATATTCAAACCTCCAAAATGGTATCTTCTTCGGCACCAATCCCAAAAATGAACATTCGCATTTTCATAACAACAATGTAAACTCTAATATCATTTACTTAAACGGCCAAAACGGTATTTATTTTCACTGCTATGGAGATTACGATTCCGATCTAGAATACAACAATATATTTTCAAATGTTATTTATTTAAATGATCAGAATGGTATCTATATTTATAGTTATGCCCGCATATATGGATTTGAATTCAAATACAATAATATTTATTCAAATATAATCTATTCTAACAATCAAAATGGAATTTATATTTATGTTTATTCTGAGTCTTATAAATCTTATGTTTATGCTCATTTCCAACATAATAATATATATTTTAATACAATCCATTCAAATAATCAAAATGGCATTTTTATCCATAGCAATACAGTAAATGGCCAGTTATATATGGAATATAATGAAATATTTTCAAATACCATCAATCAGCACATCAACGGTTCTGGTATTTACGCGCGATCAGATAACAACAGCGTAGAATGGCAGAATTCACATTTTTACAAAAACACAATCACTTCGAACTTAATAGGTATTAATTTTCTAAGGATACAATCACATATTGTTTATATAAATAACATTTCCAAAAGCGTAAGTGACGGCGTTCTCTTGAATTCTTCTACATCAAATACCTTCAGCTATAATATTATCGCAAACAACAATTGGAGTGCAATCAACCTAACGAATTCGTCAAATGATAATAAAATTCAGAATAATAACATTACATCAAATAACCAAACCGGCATTTTTGTTAAAGGAAATTCAAATAGTAATACAATCACTCGTAACGATATTCTGGATCATCCCGGAATTGGTGTGAACATCACAGATGCTTTTGATAACTATATGCACCACAACAATTTCAAAAACAATACGCAAAACGCTTACGATTCCACAACACAGCTCAACGACTGGGACGATAGTGTGGAAGGCAACTGGTGGGACGACTATACAGGTTTTGATGCGAACGGTGACGGCATCGGTGATATCCCGTATGATGTGCCAGGTGGCGGTAGCAAGGACTGGTACCCAATAATAAATCCCGCAAATATCACAGCACCCCATGTGGAAAAAACAACTCCAGAAAATGGCGCAGTAAACGTATCGGTAACTCCTTTTATATCGATCACCTTTTCGAATAAAATGAACCGAACTGCAGCTGAAAATTCTATTACGATGTCAGGCGGGCTTATCCCAATCAATTTTACATGGAGCAATGGTGACCTGACTGTTACTTTCGAGCCTTCCTCGGAATTAGGCTCTTCTACTATCTACACGATAACCATTTCAATAGCCGCAAAAGACGTTCTTGAGAATCACCTAGAAGAGACCTACCAGTTCTCATTTGAAACCAAAGATGTTGTGCCACCCACGATAATTACTACCTCGCCTATACATAACTCTATCGACATTGCCCTGAATACAAGCATAGTTGTTACCTTCAGCGAGCCCATGAATGGTACAACTGTAACTTTCACTTGCTCACCTGACCCTGGCGGGTGGAGTGTATCTTGGAGCAGTATGAACTCTGTTGCTACATATACACATGACGATTTCGGCAGCCAGACTCCGTATACATTTGAAATCATTGGTGGAAAAGATATCGGTGAAAATGACCTGGTTGCAGACTCAGTGCTTAATCCCTGGTCATTTACCACCTTAGATGTAATCGGACCGGAAATCACAACTGCTTCTCCCGCAAATGATACAACCGGTGTCTTATTAACCGCCAATGTAGTGGTAACTTTCAGCGAGCAGATGAACACATCCTCGGTGACTTATTCATGCATCCCGGATCCCAACGGGTGGGCCGTGGAATGGAGTAACGGTGATAAAACAGTTACTTATTCACATAATCCATTTACCACTGAGACTATATATACATTCCAGATTTCAGCTGGAAAAGATATGGCAGGGAATACTCTTAATCCTGGCATTCCGAATCCATGGAGTTTCACTACAATAGATGCTGCATCGCCTGAGATTATAGCAACATCACCTTCGAATGGCTCTATAAATGTTGCATTGAATGCAAACATCATAGTGACATTCAATGAGGCCATGGATAATATAACGGTTACTCACATCTGTAATCCCAACCCAGGGGGTTGGATAGTCACTTGGAGTGGTGGTAATACTGTTGCTACTTATTCTCACAACTCATTCAGCGAGAAGACCGATTATATATTTCAGATTACCGGCGGTAAAGATATCACAGGAAATAATTTAGTCGCAGGTAGTTTGCCAAATCCATGGTCTTTTACCACACAAGATTTTACTCCTCCACAAATTATTGCAACCTCACCTACAAATGCCTCCATTGATATTATATTGGATGCAAATATTGTTGTAACATTCAACGAAGCGATGGACACATCATCTCTCAATTATGTTTGCTCTCCTGATCCTGGGGGATGGTCTGCAAGCTGGGATGTTGATAATAATGTTGTTACACTCTCCCATAACCTGTTTGCAATTGAAACCGCTTATACATTCCAGATTAATACCGGAAAAGACATCTCAGGAAATGATCTCAGTCCGAGCACGATTCCGAATCCTTGGTCATTTTCCACAATAGGTGATGTTATTTCGCCACAAATAAGTTCGACATCACCTTCAAATAATGCGCAAAATGTGAATCTAGGTACGAATATCCAAGTAGTATTCAGCGAAGCAATCGATCCATCATCGCTCAATTATATCTGTTCTCCTGATCCGGGAGGCTGGTCTGTAAGTTGGAGCACTGGGAATACTGCTGTCACTCTCTCACATGATCTATTTGTAATCGGAACAACCTATACTTTTTATATCACTTCGGCAAAAGATATATCGGGTAATAATCTTAGTCCAAGCTCGGTTCCGAATCCTTGGTCTTTTACCATCATAGGGGACATACTTGCACCCCAAATCGGTTCCACATCACCTGCTGGTAATGAAGTCAATGTGGGCCTAATCTCCTATATTATTGTAAAATTCAGCGAAGAAATGGATACCTCATCTATCGGTTATACATGTTCTCCTGATCCAGAAGGATGGTTTGAAAGTTGGAGCGAGAGTAATTCCGTATTAACATTATTACATAATCCATTTGAAGTTGGAACCACCTACACATTCCAGATTACCGCTGGAAAGGATTTAGCAGGCAATAATTTAACCTCGGGTCCGGTTCCGCACTCTTGGAATTTTACCACGATCTCTGTGAATTCACTGATAGTCACACCATCCGAAGTGAACATTGACGTAAACGGAACAATTGTCATAATTGTACAAGCGTATGATTTTCAAAACAATCCGATAAACGATATAATTTATACCTGGGGCGTAAATAACAATCTGGGGACAATCTCGCCACAAGGGGCACAAACTGTAACCTTCAAAGCGTCATCGAATACAGGAACTTGTTATGTGAATGTTACCGCAGGGGGAAAGAGTGCAAGTGCTGTTATAACAATAAAATCCAAGGATATAGTTGAAGAAGAGCCTAAGGACTATGTTCCAGATGACTTATTGTGGATTTGGCTTTTAATATTTGTAATAATCGTTTTGTGTATCATCAATCTTGTGATTGCTTTAAAGAAGAGGGGTTCGGAAGTCGGAGAAAGCCAAGGACCGGTTGATGAAGAGGCTACTCCCACGGAAACCGCTGACAAAAGCCCTGAGGTAACCAAAGAACTTCCACCCGAATCGGCTCCCAAACCTGTCTCTGAATCTACCTCCGAATCCACATCTGAACCCACTCCTCCACCTCCTCCGGAGGATTTGGAGAAGGAACTTCCCCCTCCCCCTCAAGACTAGATAAGCGAACTCGCTGGGATTCGAATTTACCTAATCTGGCTAAAATGGAAATCAAGGCGTTAAAAGAACATAGAGGCATCCGTTCTTCTTATTTTTATTTAATCTTTTGTTAGCCATAGTTGACAATCGGTAGACCGTTTGTCAATTGATATAATATCAATAAAAGCGTCGGGTGAAGGACATAAGCCCGCCTTCCCCCTCATTTGTTTGAGCATTTGAGTACAAATCCTCTCACTTTTTTATTTTTTTATATATTCTATGGGAAACCCATATCGTAAAAAATAATACCACAAAAACCACCAATATTATGCTCTGCCCCCCAATGAAAAAATACCAATATAAAACAATTGAATTATATTATTGATATATAAATATTGTTGTACAGATTTTGTAAGGAGGGATTGTAAAGTTCGAAAATTGATTATCGCGCAATAAATATATTATTTGACTGATAGAAAGCTGGTTAAAATATTTCCTTTCCGATAAATTTAAATATCCGATATTCTTTTTCTGGTTCCATGTGGGAGGTTGCGAATATGAGGGGGAGTAGAAAAACAATCCTGCATTTAGCGATATGCTTTTTTCTCGTACTGCTGGTTGCAGATGCTTCTATGATAGGCCCATCAATAATTTCCCAGCAGGTTTCTGCAGTCCCAAGGGAATTCGAAGAGAACATCACAGTCCCCACCGACCAGTTCATGGCTCTGGATCTGTTGTTTACCCAGGGTGATGAACTGGAAC
>CBDUXN010000127.1:0-10417 GCA_965371185.1 uncultured Thermoplasmata archaeon | reverse complement strand
CCCACGATGGTAGCGAGACGGCCTCCGACAGCTTCACCTACACCATAACCGATGGTGAGTTCACTGACACCGCCACGGTATCCATCACAATCCAGGATATGGCCCCGCCAACCATAACCTTTGTTTCTCCAACTCCCCCGAACAACTCCAACCTCAGTCGGGACTGGATCTATGTGAATATAACCGCAAGTGAAAACCTGAGCACCGCGTTGCTGGAGTGGAACGGAGCCAATGAGAGCATGAACCAGGGCAGCTGGTACAAGAATATGACGGGCTTGTCCGATGCCACTTACACCTACAGGGTCTGGGGCAATGACAGCGCTGGAAATTGGGGCGTAAGCGAGACAAGAGTTGTTACGGTAGATAAAACTCCACCTTCAACTACTGACAATGCTCCCAGCGCCTGGCAGAGTGACGCGACAGTAACCCTAAATGCCACCGATTCCGGTGGCTCAGGGGTTTGGTACACGAGCTTCAGAATAAATAATGGAAGCTGGAGCAACTACTCGGTACCCCTTCCTATAGAAATAGAAGGAAATAACAGCATCGAATATTACAGCGTAGATTATACAGGAAATGTGGAGCAGAGCAAAACGACCTACGTGGCCATAGACAGTCAAGCACCTGTTATAAGTAATGTGGGTGTTTCGAGTCTTCAGGACGTTTCTGCCGTTATATCTTGGGATACGAATGAGTTGGCAGACAGCCTGGTGAGATACGGCACCATTTCAATGGTTCTCACTTCCAATGAAAGTGATTCCGCCAACGTCACTTCCCATAGCATTACGTTAACTGGTTTGACTTCTAATCAGCTCTACTACTACCGCGTCTTCGGCACGGATAAAGTTGGAAACCTTGGCGAGAGCACTGAATACAACTTCACAACCTTAGCTGCTCCGGATACACAATCCCCCTCTATTTATTTTGTATTACCGACTCTGGATAACGGTGCCTTTACCGACAAAGATTACGCCTTTATCAATATAACGTCGAGTGAACCTTTGTATCAGGCTTATCTCGACTGGAACGGGAACAATAGAACCATGCAGGGCTCGGGCATCAATTGGTACCTCAACGTTACCGGCATCGACTACGGGAATTTCTCATACAAGGTCTGGGGAGAGGATACAGCTGGGAACTGGGGGGCAAGCGATGATGGGTGGGTGTACTTTAATCTAAGCGTTGTATGTTTCGGAGACAGTATAACCGATGGAAGTCCGAGCCATGGTCATTATCCTTATGGAAATATAGACTATTCTGACCTAAAGAGCATGCTGGATTCCTATTTTGGCTTGAGTATAACCGTCATAGAAGAAGGCATCAGTGGAGACACCAGCGCAGATGGTCTGAACAGGATAGATAGCATTGTTGCCAAGAACGCTGACTACGTTGCCGTGTTGTTTGGAGCTAATGATGCTTACCCTGATCCACCCATAACACCTGAAGTATACTATGACAATATGGCGGCTATCACTTCGGCATTAACTGGAAACGGCTCCAAGGTCATAATAGTATCCATGCTTCCTTTCGATAATACCACCGGCTCTCGGCCAGGGAAAGCCCAATATATCGAGGACTACGACGATAAAGTAAGGCAGATCGCATTGGAACAAGAAGATGTTTGGTATGCCGATGCAAACTATCTTTACACTTGGCCGAATAACAGGACCTACTACAATGGATCCGATACCTCGTTACCTCCATATGAAAACATATTTTACGACGACGAACATCCGAATCGATGGGGCCACGAATTACTGGCTGAGGGAGTTTTCACCGCTTTAATAGACTCCCACAAACTCCATTATGATGGTACTAATGGTTACAACCTGCTCTCGACTAATACCATAATCGAGAGCGATACCGCTTCCGAGATACCGGTAAGCGCTACTTCGTGGGACATGGGTAGGGTTAACATAACCGTTACTAGCTATAATGGTGCCCAGTTCTCCCTCATCGCAACTGGAGAGACCAGTCTCTCGTTGAATATGAGCGATGGAGAATTTAATATCATACCTGGGGAAGAATATTACCTATATAGGGATAATATAACCTGGAGTAATATCACCGCTTCCCCGGGAGGTTATCTGTACTTTACTGTTCCCTTAGGTTTTACTCATACTATTGATGTGCTTCAGGAATATGAGCAGAGGGCTACCGTTCCTGTCATAACTTTCAATACACCGCCGACACCCGAGAATGAGGCTTTGTTAACAGATATCGTTTATGTAAGCGTCACCTCCAACGAGGACCTCTCGGAAGCAATATTGGAGTGGAATGGAGCAAATATCCTGATGGGAGTTTCAGGTACATGGTGGTATGCCTCTGTGAATGTCTCGTTTGGAAATTACACCTTTAGGGTCAAAGGAAAGGATCTGGAAGGCGTCTGGGGGTACACAGAAACCAGGTGGGTATTCATCGATGATAAGCCTCCCACCATCGATTTCGTTGACCCAACTCCAAAAAACGAGACCATCTTCGGTACAAGTGTATTTATCAATGTAACCTCTGATGAAGACCTCGATACGGCACTACTTCAATGGAATGGTTCCAATACCCCTATGGATGGCTCTGGCAAGAACTGGTATAAGAACCTTAGTAACCTGTCCAACGGCAACTACACCTTCAGGGTATGGGGCAACGATACCGTAAATAACTCGAACTCCACCGGGATAAAATGGGTTTATGTTTACTACACGCCTGATGACATCTTCCCGCCCATCATCGAGATAATATCCCCAGAGAACAAAAGCTATGGCAATGAAACAATATACCTGAATTACACCATAACAGATAGAGATGTGGATTGGGTGGGCTACAGTCTGAACGGTCAGGACAACGTCTCTCTCATTGGCGAAATAACAGCCTTCAACGACAGCGACGTTGCAAAAAATGTATCCTTCTCGTCGGCTGGATCGGAGTTGGCGGCATATATCAAAGTACCCCAAAATTCTACTGTAGGTACAGCCTACTTAAACCTGAGCGGATACCCAATAAATCAATCTTCCGAAACAAAAAACAGTCTCTATAACAACGCCTCCTGGCTTTGGACAGATATTGGTACAGTTTGCCCCGGCGACCAATACGGTTTTAATGGAAATCAAAGCCAAGGCAATACGGGGATTATCTCATTAACCCTAGAGAACTCCTCCATCTTCGATGTGACGTTTAACCTTTTCAAAAATTGCTCAGGGGCAATTAGCGATACTGTGGAGGTTCTACTCTCTACAGACCCCTCCTGCGCTAATAATTCTTGCGACCCCAGCCAGTGGACCTCCTGGGGTAATAAGACATTTTCTATTTCTACTTCTACATTACATAGTCATACATGGACTAGTAGTTTTCCGGTTGAGGGCATTGTATATATAAAATTCCATAACTGGGGGGGAAATGCACCAATCCCATCGTCCCTGATGGTGGACTCGGCCGTGATTACCTTTAGGGCAGCCCTCTATCCCACCGACCTTCAGGTGGATACTGGTGATGACGGAATGGTTGATTGGACAGTGTCAGGGGAATTGAATGATGCCAACTCACCGATGAGAATCCTTTTGAACCACTCGGCAATGAATCAGTACATTTCAACGCAGCCTGCCGATTCTAACGGCTATGTGGATATCCCACTAAGGATAACTTCATCTTCAGGAGGGATCGTCGAGCTGTCAGACCTTTCGGTAAAGTATCATTGGAATGAAACGGTTCCGATTCTACTAGATGGAAATTATAATATTACAGTATATGCTAACGATACCTCAGGCAATATGAACATGAATACAAGATGGTTTACTGTGGATTTATCCCCTCCAGAGATAACAGTAAACTCCCCTACTTACGCGTTTACCACCGACAACAAAACTCTAATAAACGTGAGCATTTCCGAGCCAGGTGAAATATGGTATTCCATCGATTCTGGGTTAAACAGAACTGGGTGTTCTAATTGTGCTATCTTTGAGACAAATATCGTACTTAATTCTTGGAACAAGTACTCAGACAACCCAATATTGGATGTAGGGGCACCTGGCGAATGGGATGATACTAGTATTAGAATGATAACAGTTCTCCTTGAAAACGGAACTTATCACGGATGGTATGGCGGTTATGACGGGAGTAACTGGCAGGTAGGATATGCCAACTCAACGGACATGACTAACTGGACTAAATATCCTGGCAATCCTGTTCTAACAGTTGGACTAGGTGGTACATGGGATGATAAACATATTCGAGATGTCGCAGTAGTCAATGTAAGCGGAACTTATTATATGTGGTATCAAGGCTATGACGGGAGTAACTGGCAGGTTGGTTTGGCGACGTCTATGGATAGAGTAACTTGGGTTAAAGAACCGACCAATCCTGTTTTACCACTCAATTCAAGTATTACATGGGAGTCGAAGGGTACGGCAAGTCCTGTTGTTTGGAAGGAAGGGAATACATATTACATGCTCTATGAAGGTTTAATATCTACCGGTAATGAAAAAATCGGACTGGCAACATCTCCAGATGGAATAAATTGGACGAGATATGAAGATAATCCGGTTATAAGTACCGGAACAGCAGGACAATGGGATTCCGTCTATGCAGTGCCAACAAGTATTATTAAGATTGGTTCGACTTATCATACTTTTTATCACGGTTATAGCGGTATCGATAGTAGAAACCCTCTGCCAGGGGATTGGAGAGGACCGGGCATGGCAACGTCAACGAATTTGATAAACTGGACTAAAAGTTCAGATAATCCTTTGATAGATATTGGAGAACCAGGAAAATGGGACGATTTTGCAGTCGGAGGGGGTTATGCGTTCAAGGTTGGCGATAGTTATTTTATGACCTATGAGGGTTCTCCCATTTCCCCCATTGAAGAAATTAGAATTGGGTTGGCGATTGCAAATTATTCCCTCACCGATGGATTGCACAATATTACTATCTATGCCAAGGACATCATGGGAAGGGAGAACTCGACAACGGTCTATTTCACAGTAGAAGCAAACCCGCCGCAAATAACAGTTCATTCGCCAGTCAATGCAACTACTTCGGATAACACTCCATTGTTGAATGCAACTTTTGGAGAAACCGTGAATTATACCTGGTACAACGTAAACGGTACAACAAACAGCACGCCAGTTGGGAATACCGCTAACCTGACGTTGAATTTATCTACCTTAGAGGATGGCCAGCACAATGTTACTGTATATGCTAACGATTCTTTCGGCTTCCTTAATTCCAAGGCGGTGTACTTCACCGTGGATACTACACCGCTAATCATAACTATCAATTCGCCACAGAACATTACAACGCCTGACAATACTCCTCTACTAAATGCCACTAGTTCTAAATCTGCAGATATGTGGTATTCTTTAGATTCTGGAAATAACAAAACCGGATGCTATTCCTGCACGACACTTGAAGTGAATATATCGAATGTGAGTATGTTGAATAATTGGACAGTCGGCTCCGGAGGAGATGCTTGGAGCGGAAATGTAACATTCGATAATACAACTGAGGACAAAGGAACAAATTATGTCATTTTAAATGCTTCAGGAAATCTTCCTACTGATTTGACTACTTCTAAAACAGCTACTGCAAGCACGTATGATACGCCGTATGTACCAGGAAAAGCAATCGATGATGATATAAATTCATACTGGCTTTCTGATGGATCGGCGTTACCTGCATGGTGGAAAGTCAATTTAAGTGCGAATTACAGGGTTAGTAAGGTTCGTTGGTATGTTAATCCCGGTATCGATGCTACGGATGCTCCAGAAGATTACAAACTACAAATATCTTTAGATGACTCTACCTTTACGGATGTAAAAGAAGTTTTTGACGATACCAGATCTGGTTGGAGAAGCGATACATTCGATCCCACAACTGCAAAGTGGGTTAAATTTTGGATTGATGATAATAAAGGTGGTTCTGATGATTGGAATAGACTATATGAAGTGGAGATTTTTGAACCCCAGTTTTATGCAGAAGGTAACCTGACATCGATCATTAAAGATGTAGAGAGCATTGGTTCTGCTGGAGAAGTCTGGATGCAAATCAAATTCGATGGTGAGGTTCCAGTTGGAACTAGTGTGAGTATTTACGTAAATACATCCCCTGATGGAGCTTCTTGGACTGGTTATCAATTAGTGGAAGGGAATGCAGCCTCTGGGGTATACTATGAATTACCAATGGCAAATCAAGAGAGATATGCAACCTGGAGATTAGTACTGCAGACGAGTGATTCTTCAATTACTCCAAGTATTCAAAATGTAGAAATAAAGACGAGTGTCCCTGTCTCCTTGGAAGATGGTCAGCACAGTATAACCTTTTATGCTAATGATTCGGCTGGCAACTTCGCCTCCAGCACGGTTTGGTTTACTATAGATACAACTCTACCCGATGGTCAACTAAGCGGTTTTGTGTTCAACGAATCCGGAGATCCTATTGAGGGAGCAACTATATCCTTAAATTCGCCTATATCCACGTTTACTGATGTCAACGGCGGCTATTTGATACTGGCGGATATCGGATTCCACAACGTCACCGCCAGTGCCCCAGGATATCACAATAGAACCAAATATAATATAGAATTATCGAATTTAACTAACACCAGTATCAATTTCACTCTCCCCAGAATCCCAACCATAACCCCCACCCCCTATGCGACATTATTCTTTGGAAATGTTACCCTCGACGGGCAGCCAGCACCTGTTGGCACAATAATAACTGCTTATGACCCAGATGGTATAGCCTGCGGTATATCTGACGTGCCAACACCAGGTGTTTTCGTGGCGATGCCAGTTTATGGCGATGATTCAAGTACATCAGGCATCGATGAAGGTGCCGTAAACGGGGACCAGATAACCTTTAAGATAAACGGTTACACAGCAGGTGCTTTTGGAGACGCCACATGGGAAGGGGGGATTACTCAGAAGGAGATAAACATCTCGGCAAACACGCGGACACAACAAGTTACGATTCCAGTGGTTTCTGGGTGGAACCTCATATCCATCCCCCTAGTGAGGGAAAACACGTCGGTTCAAGACGTCCTGAAGTCCATCGATGGGAAATATCTGAGAGTTATGATATTTGATGAGACAGGGTACAAGAGCTACGACCCTTCCATCCCCGATGTCTTTAACACGCTAAGGGATATGAACTATAAACAAGGGGTCTGGATAAAAACCAACGAATCCGCAGATCTCGTAGTCGACGGCGTGGAACCCGCTGACTATTCCATATCCCTGAACTCCGGCTGGAATCTAGTTGCCTACCTTAGGAAAGACCCAGCAAACGTAACGGAGGCTCTGGTCAGCATCGAGGGAAATTATACCCGAGTGATGGAGTTCGATTCAGGGTACAAGAGCTACGACCCTTCCATCCCCGATGTCTTTAACACCCTCCATACCATGAGGCCCTACTACGGATACTGGATCAAGATGAACGTCGCAGGTGAGGTGTTGGAATATTGAAGAAAGTTTTGAAGATTTTGGCCTTGACGTTGACTTGCTTTTCACTTCTGCCATTAGCCGGTTCCATCTCTCCCTCTGCCATGAACTTTTACGGTGAGGCGATGCTGGATGGAAAGCCTGTCGTGGTAGGCACGATTATTAGAGCCTACGATCCAGAGGGAGTTGAATGCGGTTATTTCGAAGTGAATGCAGAGGGCTATTTCGGCCTTATGCCTGTTTATGGGAATGATCCAACCTCGGATGAGGATGAAGGTGCAGAAATAGGGGATGAGATCAGCTTCACAATAAACGGGTTTCCCGCAGCAATTGAGGGGAATTCGAAATGGAACAATATGGCCCAGGAAAGGGTTAGCTTAGAAGCCGAATCCCTGGGCACCAGTCCCCCCAGTGGAACTGGGTCTTCTGGTCATTCAGGCAAAAGTTCGGAGAAAACCGTGATTGTCTTGACCAATTCAATAGACTACTCCCTAGCAGGAGGCCTCTTTGATTTCTTGATAAGGGAGGGCCTACATCTGGAATTTCACAGCTCATCTGCTTTTTATAAATATAAAGACTCGCGGTACATCCTGATCCTTGGAGGACCAGAAGCATATGAGGGGGTGGGGGAAATCGCTGCCTCCATAATAAATTCAACAGAGGAAGATGTAGTATTGAAGGAGGGAGGAGCTCTATTTTCCATAAAGGAAGATCTTTGGAGCAAAAATCAAAAAATTATCTTGGCAGCCGGGTTTAACCGAGAATTGACACAAAAAGCCCATACCGAGGATAGGTGGAGGATTTCCCAGATCATTTTAGCAGCTTAATTCAAGGGAGATTAGAAATGAAAAAGCGAAGGGATGAAAGGAGTAGGAAGATTTCGGCTATAGTATCCATTATATTAATGATTACTTCAATTATTCCAGCTTCTGCTTTTGGAGCTAATCCATTTTCCACGCTGTTCTTTGGTTATGTTTATTTGGACGGTTCTCCCGCACCCGTTGGTACCGTTATCACCGCCTATGATCCAGATGAGATAGAATGCTTGTATTTTGTATTGGAAAACGCCGGTTATTATCCCTCGACAAATTGTTTCGGAGACGATCCGGAAACTCCTGAAGACGAAGGAGCCGTGGGTGGGAATACCATTACCTTCAAGATAAACGGAATTACGGCATCAACTTCGTCCCCAAGAGGTGACGAACCAATTTGGAAAGATAAGGCCAACAAGTGGATCGACCTTTCCGCAAGCACTCCATCTAATAATCCCCCGGTTGCCAACGCCAGTGGTCCTTACGTTACTGATGAAGGTTCTGCAATATCATTTGATGCCAGTGGTTCCAGCGATCCTGACGAGGATACACTCAACTATCGATGGGATTTTGATAATAATGGAACCTGGGATACCGGATGGTCAAGCAGCACGTCTGCGTCTTATACATGGTACGATGACTGGTCTGGCACCGCAAAAGTAGAGGTGAGTGATGGCCAGTTTACTGACACGGCCACAGCGGCTGTAACGGTTAATAATGTAGCACCAACAGCAGATGCTGGTGGACCTTACGCAGGCGATGAGGGCTCTGCGATAAGCTTTACTGGGAATCAGACAGACCCAGGCGCTGATACATTCACCCATATGTGGGACTTCGGGGATGGAAACAACAGCGCAGAGCAGAATCCAACCCATACCTACGATCAGGAGGGAAACTACACCGTTACCTTGACCGTTACAGATGACGATGGGGGAACCAACGGCAATACCACTATAGCGACGGTTAGCGATACTGAGCCAACTGCAGAGTTCACTGGCACGTCAACCTCTGGTATAGCACCGTTAAACGTATCATTTACAGATGCGTCCTCGAGCTATGATGGCATAACTTCTTGGAGCTGGGACTTCGGGGATAGTTCAACAAGCACGGAGCAGAGCCCAACCCACAACTATACGTCGGTCGGCACCTATAACGTTAGTTTAACTGTTACTGAAGGAGACGGTGGCCCCGATACCGAGACCAAGGTGGATTATATAAATGTGACTGAAGTGTCCAACGACCCCCCGGTTGCGGACGCGGGTCCCGATAAGACCGCCTGGGTGGAGGAAACGGTGAGCTTTGACGGCTCGGGTAGTAGCGGTAGCGATGGCACGATAGTTAACTACAGCTGGGACTTCGGGGACGGTGCTAACGGTTCAGGGGTAACGACTTCCCACGCATACTCCGCAGCTGGTAATTACACCGTGACTCTGAACGTTACCGATAATGAAGGTGCCTCTGATACAGATACGGCGATTGTGACCATAATCGAAACCTCACCTTTTTATGTCCACCAATTTTATGGATATGTAACATTTGATGGTAGCGATGCTCCAGTAGGTACCGTCATAACGGCATATGATCCTGATGGGATTCGATGTCTATATTACGTGTTAGAAGATCCTGACATTTACCCTGCAACAGACTGTTATGGAGATGACCCAGGAACACCCGCTGATGAAGGCCCTGTTGAAGGAGATGAAATTTCATTCAAAGTAAATGGATACAGCGCAATAGAGAGTGGTGACCCCATCTGGACAAATATGGATGGAAGCCTAGTAAACCTCACGGCATGGTCCGATACCACACAGCCCAGCCTCGGCACACCAGAGATATACGAAGGCAACGTCTACAACAACCAGTATTATGAGGGCACTATCTCGATACGTGCCAGCGCCACCGATGGTGTTGGCTCCGGGCTAGACACCTCAACCTGCGAGTACACCCTTGACGCGGGCACAAACTGGGACCCTGCAAGCTGGAATGGCACCTACTGCTACAAGACAGGCCTCAACCCCGCCTCGGGCATACAGATAAAGTTCAGGGTGAAGGACAACCTCGGCATACAGGGCACCAGCGGCCTGACTTCATATATCTACGACGGCACACCGCCAACTCTGGGCACACCAGAGATATACGAAGGCAACGTCTACAACAACCAGTATTATGAGGGCA
>CBDUXN010000126.1:0-10434 GCA_965371185.1 uncultured Thermoplasmata archaeon | reverse complement strand
TCTCGTAAAAGGTGGATTTTCAACGCATGCTAATATGTAGCAGTCAAGAATCGGTATTGGATGATTAAAAAAGTGACTGACTTGACATGGAGTGAATTTTTCGAAGATGTTTTGGTGAGTTCAATATTATCAATAGTCTTATCCGGATTTTCACAAGTCTGTGCATGGAGAGGTGATATAATAGGTCAAGTGATTTCCTTTACATTTTCAACCATTTTCTTGGGTACCGCTATCGGTCATTTAGTCTTCTCAAGCGAAAATGTAATAAAGTCTCAGGGGGATATTGGGATGTGGATATTTGAGTTCCTTTTCGTACTTTTCGCTGTAGCAGCTTGGACAGCAAATCTATATTTCACCGTTACGTAATTTAAAATATATATACAATTATATCAATGTGGCCGTTGAAATGCATCAAGAGGATTACAAATTCAACAATAGACTTATTTTCAAAGAATCAAACGAAACGCACAGGAAGCTTACTTTGGGTGCAGGGATAGCTATATTCCTTGTATGCATTTCCAATTTTTACAAATATATCTATACGAATCCATCTGATACGATTCTAAATTGGGATATAGGGCTAACGACTTTATATATAATTATCAGCTTTTTATTAGCTTACTTAATAACAACTTACCTTTGGGAATATGATTTAGAAGTATTTGACAAGGGATATATTCTCCCAAATCCCTCTTTCTTTGTAAAATTACTTTGGCAAAAGAGGTTTATTAAATTCACAGAAATAAAGCATGTAAAAAAGCGAAAAATGAGATGGAGCACGAAAGTGAAATATATCATATATTGTGAAGAAGGGAAACACAATCTAATAATAAATAAAAGCAATACAGAAAAAATGCACTATTTATTCCATGAGAATAACATTGAAGTTAAGTAATTAATGGTTCAGTCCAAAGTAATAATTAAAAATTAAGTAATATCCATAATCCCCCCGGTCCCATAGTTCGGACATTTCATCGACAACCTCACAACAGATAATCCACAAACCTCATGCTCTCTACGCCTCGATAAGGGAAGTCTCTATTTTCGATGAGGTGAACGGGCTGTTTCTAGACGGTCCAGATGCAAAAATTACGATATTTCAGTTTTGGCCAGGGGGATAAATAACGGACAGGCAGGAATTCTGTATTCCTTTATTTTATCCCCAATTCCATCATTTTTTTAACAAGATATTTCTGCGTCTCCTCATCTTGCAGCAGTTTCGAGAATTTCTCGTCCCTTCTTTTTATTTCCTCCTGCATTGAGACTGCGGTCTGTATGTCGAGAATGCCGCCGCAACGTGAGCAGAATTTTCCTGTGGCCTTGTTGGATAGTCCGCATCGTGGGCATTTCTTAGGAGCCAATGTGCTCTCGATCTTATCTTCCTTCGGTTTCATGCCTCTTAATTTCAAAATGGCTTCGTCCACATCACGGCCAGACAGGTGAACATAAGTTGCAGGCATGTCAGATCCTTTTACCCAACCCATATATTGGTTCATTTGAGCCTCGGTGAGGTTTTTAGCCAGCATGGTGGCTCGACTGTGGCGGAAATTATGAGGATTGACCTTTTTCTTGATCCCAGCTTTTTTGGCTGTTTGGGTCAGCATTTTTCGGATGGATGCATATTCCAAGATTTTATCCCGACCTACTGCGCCAATTCCGACCCATAGTGGAGCCTCTGGGTCATCTTTAAATGGGTGATTGTTTATCCATTCCGCAAGATACGGTGTTGAATCGATAAGAGGGACACGCCTCATGCCTGTCTTTCCATTTAACATGACACGAGTTACCAGATCTTCGAATACAATATGTTTAATTTGGATATGGATGAGTTCGCCGATCCTGCATCCCGATTCCCACAGGACCGAGATTATCGCCCTGTCTCTTGGGTGATTAGTAATCAGAATCATCTTCTTGACTTCCTCTTCTGTGAGGAGGTCCTCAGGAAGCTTGTTGTTGTTCCTCTTCTCCCCGGTTTTCACCCAGCGGACACTCTCAGGATATTCCTCCCCGCCGTTCAACCATTTATAAAACTTCTTCACCGTCACTTTAAAATCGAGTTTAGTTCGAGGGGCGAGAGGTTCTTTCTCCATAGCAGCAAGCACATTCTCAATATCTTTTTTTGTGGCCTTCTCAAAATCCTTTTTTAAGAGTATGGCAAGTTTCGGCAGATCATTAAGATATCTCAGTACTCTCGCATTCCCTATTCCATCTGCAATGCAGTGGTTTTGGAATTCCAGGATCTTCTTTCGATTGTGTGTAGAGAGCTCTTTGTCCTCTTTAATGCTCGTTATTTTTCGTTCCAGCCTCTTCCCGTACTTGTGAACGTCGATATTCATCCAGCAGGGTGATTGTAGTTTGACGATTTAAACTTTTGGTTGAGTGCGGGGGAAGGGATTTGAACCCTTGAACCACTTCTGGACAGGATGTCCAAACCAGCGCAAAGAAAGAACCCTTACACCTCAGATCTTAAGTCCTGCGCCGTTGGCCAAGCTTGGCTACCCCCGCATTTAAGCGGATTCCATCTGAGGAGGTAGCCAAGCTCGCTCCCGTAGGAAATCTCTGATTTCCGAGGGCTTAGTGCTGTCCGAAGGAAAGCACGGTGTGGCTACCCCCGCAAAGGGAGAGGAACCGATTCGAAGGTATAAACCTAGAGGTTTTTTGTTTTTTCTATGAAGTATCATTCTTAGAGATGAGGTTGTCTAAAAAGACCTTCTCTTCTTTGACGGCTGACCATAATAACCTCCGCAATACCAAAAATTAATGTATAACGATACCTATAAGAAAAATGGTTTAATGAAGTGATTTGGAGGTCTTACCTTAGCAGATATAACCCAAGCACTGTCAAATGTGGCCTATCAGACTTACGAAAAGAGGCTGCTTAAGGAGGTCTTAACAGGACCTATACCGAACCATGTTGCCATCATAATGGACGGCAACAGAAGGTTTGCAAGGGAACTGGGCCTGGAACCCACAGAGGGGCATCTCAAGGGAAGGGACAAGCTCGAGGAGATGATGGACTGGTGCCGCGAGATCGGGGTCAAGATCGTCACGGTGTTCGCTTTTTCAACGGAGAACCTCAAGAGAAAGAGCGAGGAGGTTGACAAACTTATGGATCTGTTCGCAGAGAATTTCAGGAAGGCAGGGGATGATGAACGCGCCCATAAGCACGGTATCAGGGTGAAGGCCATAGGTCAGAGGAACCTTCTGACAAAAAAGGTTCAGGATGCCATAGCCTACGCGGAGGAGAAGACAAAGGATTATGACACTTACCTATACAACGTCGCCGTGGCATACGGAAGCAGGGAGGAGATTCTGCAGGCCATAAGAAATATTGCGGAGGATGTGAAGGACGGCAAACTGAATTCAAAAGAAATCGACGAGAAGGTGTTCTCAAACTATCTTTATACCGCAGATATACCAGATCCTGATCTGGTGCTGAGGACATCTGGTGAGGAAAGGGTCTCCAACTTCCTTTTATGGCAGCTGGCCTACTCTGAACTGTATTTTGCAGATATATACTGGCCTGGATTCAGAAAAGTTGATTTTCTTAGGGCGATAAGGTCATATCAGAAGAGGCAGAGACGGTTTGGGAAGTAGGCACCATCAAAAAATCCTGCTGAGGTCTGTAAGGCAGTACCCGCATTCTATTATTCCCTTCTCAATGGAATGGGTCATGCAATGAACATGGTACGGTCTTTTGCAATTTATGCAGGGCATATCGCACATATCACGGTTCTCCGAGGGATCCTTTAAAAGAGCAAGCCCGCAGATGGGGCATTCTTCCCCACCGCAGATGAGGCATTTGAATAAGGAGGTTTTGGACAGTGATAGTGATATGTTGTTCACCAAATCGGCCAAAAACATGGTTGGTGCCCAGGATTTAAGCATATCAGCCAGTAAAGGCCCCACCTCCCTCCTGAGATCCTCGTCCTCAGTGTCCATTGAAATCTCAGGGTGGACCAAGGGGTAGGACCCTGGAAGTTCGATTTTGAGGCGTAAGTATCCATTCACAGGTTCACCCCCCACCACTTCGTCTTTGGATGAAGGAAGTGATAGCCCCACGATGTACGTTCCATCCCTGACCTCAAACTCATCTGCGACCATGCCCAACAGGGATTCCTCGAACTCCTTCCTGTAGATATTGTTTATCACCTGAGACAAGCTGCGAAGAACATCCATGATCCTTTTCTGCGGCTTGTCCGGCCACCTTCGCATGCCCTCCAATTCCTCCACCTCGATGCCTTCTAGATCCCCTGGAAGGGTGATTATAGGTGGCGAGGGATAGTTTTTAATGTCCAGCTCAACATCAAAGTATTTTGGCCCGAAAGTTGAGAGCGTCACAACGATTCTGTTCTTGCTCAATCTCCTGGTTCTGTACTCCCTCTTTATCACTTCTATCTCGCTTTCGATCATGGAATCCTCCACGAGCCTGAGCTCCAATTCCTGGAGAATATCCACTATATTTTGTCGTCTCAAAGTGTCCCACTGCCTCAACTTGTCCAGGATTTTGTCCAGACCGCGGATTCTGATCAACATATCATCTGTGAACGTACACGTGGGCTTTTCCGGGTAATCCCTCATGTTTATCGTGATGGGATAGATGTTGTAAATGCCGGCATCCAAACATGAAAGATACGCCACAACATGGTAAATCCTATCGTCAATGAGCTCAACAGAAAAACTGTTGCTCAAATCCAGATACTGTTGAATCGCCTCCTCATTGTCGAAGGTATCCTCAGGTCTCTCTACCTTTATCGAGGATTCCTCGAAAGGGATGATCTCGAAAAACGTTGCAGGCAAGATCTCTTCTATCTCAACCGGCTCCTCTTCTACTTTTTTTAAATTCTCTGGAGAAACCTCCACAACCCCCCCTTCAGGAAAAACCTCCACAAAACCGTTCTTTTTTTTCTCTTCCACCTCTGTCTTTGATGCATCTCCCTCATCTGCAGTATCACCCCCCCCTGTATCCTCTTCAGCCTCGCCTTGCTCATCAACAACATCCTCCTGGAAATCCCTCTTCTCCTCCGGCATTATCCTTGATTCGATGTCTATCAGCATCTCCACAAGTTGTGGTGCGAATTCCGGATCCCAGTTGCTCAGCTTTTCCAAGAGTTCATCCAAACCATCGAGATTTGTCAGGAGCTCATCTGGAAAGGAGAAAGTTGGTTTTTTTGGATAGTACACAAAATCGATGTTGACGAAGTACTGCTCACCTGAAGGAGAGTTCAGGAACACGGACACCTTACTGATCCTGTCCTCCGTCAGAGCCAGGGAGAACTCATCGCTCAGCTTCAGGTATTGATTATAGACCTCCTCGGACAGCGGGCTGACCTCTATGGGTCCTTTTTTCTCAAGATCCAGGTCCAGTGGCACAGGGCCATAGCAGTGGGGGCAGATCCTCTCGGCACCGTCAACTGCAGATATCGTATCGAAGTACTGCTGGATGCACGCCTTGTGAAAAGCAACACCGCAGGTATGTTCGTAATCCGCGTCGCCCCGTCTGCAGATGGCGCATTCTTTGGAGGGCCTCGTTTCTTTCATTACCACAAATTCGGGCTCCATGAACTGATCTGGCTGGGGATACCTCCTCTTGGGCACCCATAATGGAATCATGGGGAAGAGGAAGGCCAATGCATTGATTTTCTTGGATGGCAACCAACGCGGAGTTATCATCTCACGGCCCCTTACGAAGTGGAACTAACTGCAACGCCTGATAAAAAGTTTTCTGTGGACTTTTAGGGAGGCGGCCCTGTTATAGGTTTTGGACTCGGTATTTGTGAAGGGAGATGGCCTGCGAACTTTGGAGGTAATTTTGCCAAGAAGAAAACTATGGCCATTAACAAGCACGCCATCACCGATATGAACCAAGCTATGCCAACAAATATGGCTAAAAATACGGAACAGAAGAGCGCGGCAACAATAATGGTAAATATACCAGTGGCTGTAGACAACTGTACTTCCATTGTGTAGTTCTTGACCACCAAAAACGTTACGCCCATAAGAACCAGGCAAACGCCAAAAATGAACACAGCTCCGACGATCTCAGGCCCTATGGAATAGCGCCAGGGTTCTGGTTGAAAAGGTCCGAAATCTTCATGATAAGCATGCACCGAAAAGATAAACGAGGCAATGAAAATAAACGAGCTTATTAACAAAAATACGAATGTAATTAATCCCATGGTCGAACCGTAATTCTTATAGAACCCATAAAAGCCGACGGAATTTACGATCATACCTCCAGAGAAGACCGCACCCCAAAGGATCAACCACCAAGGGTAGGATGTTAGGCCAAATATGGAATGTTCTGTAAACATGAAAATTCCTATGCAAAACGCACTGATCAACATTACAATCGAACCGGCACTTCCAATCGTGAATAATTCTTTCCTAGGTTGACCCCTGGGCATTGGAACTTTTGGTATTCTATAGGCACTTGCCATCTGAAAAAGCAACCACTCGGCACATTCCTTGCAGTGGGGCATGTTCACAATATTTACCCTGCATTCCTCGCAAATATTCCTGCCGCATGAAGGACAAGTCGCAATAGCAACGTTCTGTGGATGCTTTGCGCAATTCATTATTTTTCCTCGCAGTTAATTATTCCCAGTCCAACCCAGAACATGGATCAGAGCCTCTTTCCACAACTGGCGCAGGTCTTGTCCCCTGCCATTATGGAATCGTAACCGCAGAATTCGCAGACGATAACTCCTTTTGGTCTTCTTACACTTTTTGCCTCGCCCTTCCGATACTCCTCGATAGCCTTTCCTGTTGAAGCCATGTGCCTCTCCATCTTTTGATGGAGGGTTTTTATCTCCCGGCGCATGCTTCTTATCGTGTCACGCATTTCATTGATCTTGTTCTCCATTTCTTCAACCTCGGCAGGTATCGGGGCAACGGGCACTGGTTTCTCGTATTTCTCCCCGTATTCGAGTACCAGTGGAAAGTCTTTACTCCTGAGCATGGATGCCTCGAAGACGCTCCCGATGGCTTCTCCAACAGATTGCTGGAGTCCTACATTTTTGATCTCAAAGAAATCGGATTTCTCCCTTAACTCCGGGTTCCTCAATCTAAATATCTTAATGTATTCCTCGAACTTGCTGGTATGACTGATTTTTGAGGGGTCGAATACAAGAGCAACTGCCTTGGAGTTCAGGGATTGATAGCCTGATTGATTGATCTTGTCAACAGCTGAAAGAAAAAGATCGTGACCGGGATGCGTATGGTACCAGCCCACAACCCAATTTTCATTGGTCAGGGTTTGGTTTATTTCATCGGCTTTGGCGTAGTGCTCCGCCTGAAATTCAACCTCGACCAGATTGCCGTGGGCCATGGGAATTGCATCCTTTATCTCCACCCTACCGTCATTCACATTCCCAATAAGGAAGCCCATGCACTCCACCCACTCCTCCTTCCGTATATTCATGTTGGAAAATCTCAAACCGTGTCTCAGCACCTTGTTCAACGCCCTGTAGTTCAGCTCCACTTCGTCCCCGTCTTCTAATTCCTCCTCCTTTTCTTCTTCCGCCCCGGGCTCTCCCAATTCAGCAGCGGCGTCCTCCTCTTCCAATTCTTTTTCTTTAGGCTCCTTCTCAACGACCTTTGGTTCGCCTTCCTTCCTTTCTTCGACTTTGGGCGCTTCCTCTGGTTCGGAAGGCTCAGCGCCCGTCTTCTTCTTCAGCACTTTGACCTTTACCTTTTTCCTCTTCAGCTTGACCTTCTTTTTCTCAGGCATACTTACTCGTCCACTCCATTGCCCTTTTTTCGAACTCGGTCCTGTTGTGCTTGTACTGTGCCCCAGCCTCCCTATTCAATGGATCGTCGGGGTTGAAGAAAGGAGGATAGCAGTGTATCATCAGCTTCAAACATTCGAACAGCATCACCAGATCCTTTGTGGGAGTCCAGCCCATGGTCTTTGATACAGAATCCACCCTCCCTATTCGCTCTGGATTTATTATATCAAAGCACACGTTGTCCTTCCAGAATGTCTCTATGGGCGGGGCTCTATCGGTATCGATGTTCGGATGCCATATTCTGGTGTGGCAGAACACGCCGGGGGGATAGAATGGGTAGTTGTTGAAGGTCTTGACCTCGAAAACGAACCTGCCGTCCTCGTATGGAGTGTCCTCAGTCCCAATTACTGTTACCTTCAGATGACCCACGAACGTATCTGTGGGCCAAAGCTCGATGAACACATATTGGTCGTCAGAAAAGCGCTGCAGCGCCTCGAAATAATCCATTTCTATGCGCTCGTAATCCGTCAATCCTTACCCTCCATCTCCACAACGAATTCTTCTTGTCTTCGCTCCAACTTGCCCTTTTTTCCTTTAGAAGTATATGTTGCTCTCAGTATATCTCTGTTTTGGACTCCCAACCTCGATAATTTCCTGTCCAGTATGTCCTGATTCGGGGCTAGGACCACGGAGCCGTCGATCACCTTCGTTATCAAGGCCATCTCAGGCAATTTGATACCCTGAGCCCTCAAAGCGGAAAGCAGCTCACCAAGCGTCGAGCCCTTTTTCAATATTATGCGGAGCTTTGTCCTCCCTTTACTGCATACAGCGCAGTTCTTGTCCCTTGACAGTTCCACAGGCGTGAATATGCCGAATTCGGAGCTGTATTCGAGGTACGACGGAGACATGATCTCGCCGATATTATAGCCTTTGAGCCTGTGAAGGACCTTCAACACCTCGTGGGAGATAATACCCGATATAACGGCATTCACGGTGAGTATGGAAGGTATCTTGTTTTCGATCACATTCTCGATTTCCTCGAGCCTGAATTTCTCCGCCTTCGTATGGGGCGATTCCTTTGAAAACCTGGATGCGATAACCGATATTTCCTCCAGTTCAGCCTGAGAATACTCCTTGCGAACCCCATGCTCCTTCACGAACTCGTCCTCCGCCTTGAGTACGCACTGCTCCCTGCTTCTGGGCTGGCCGGGAATCGAGCATGCCGCATACACCTTCTCGTCCGCAGGGGGAACAGGAAAGAAGCATCTGAGGCAGGGTGTGGGACCGATATTGATATCGCATCCCTCAGGAATGATCACCTGAACATTTCCCTTGAACCCTGTTGCAGCCCCGTCAACATAAGGCTTGCACAGCTCGTAGGCGAACCTGTTCAAGGCGAACCTCGCCTTAAAGGAATCCAGACCCCCTGCTATGACGTCGACGCTTTCGAATACGCTCATAGGCAGTTCCTGGAATTTCTTTGTGTAAGCCTTGAGGGTCACATCTGGGTTCAGCACTTCCAACTTCTCTTTCGCAACCTCTGCCTTCAGTTTTCCCCGGTCTTCAGCTGTAAAAAGCATCTGTCTTGAGAGGTTCGAGGTTTCGATGGTGTCCATATCAACTAAAGAAAGCTTGCCTATTCCAACCAGAGCCAGGTTCTTCGCGATCTCACACCCCAAGGCCCCGATTCCCACTATGATCACGTGCGAATTCGAGACAACCTCCTGACTCCAGCCCTCCAATGCAAGATGCCTTGCATACCTGGCCATATCCCTTTTATACCCTAATCCAACCACCTGCTTGCTGCGTAATGATGGTTATGGTGTCCTTCTCGGGTTTGTGGCCCAGATTCTGCATCTTCTTTGAAAACACGTCGCTGTCGCTAATAGGCTGGCCTTTGTATATCAGCTGCACGACCAAGGCCTGATGGATCTTGTAGGCGTTTCTGAGGAGGCTCTTTGTGTCCTTGCATGTGGCCTCCTTCGGTACGTTCACGAACTTGGTGCCCTGATTCGGCGGCAAACCCATCATCCTGAACTTGTATTTTGGCATTTCTTCACCGTATATTGAATGGAGGAGGTGATAGATTAAGGTGTCGGTTGAGAGGGGGATAGGTTGTCCGAAAACACGCAATTTTAAATACTCCCGAGAAGTAACCGATTTGGGGTTTATCATGACAAAAAGAGCTGTGCTCGTAACAGGCGCGTCGAGAGGAATAGGTAAAGCCATCGCTCTGAAACTTGCCCAAGAAGGCTATGCCGTGGGCGTGAATTACAAGGACAATATAGATAAAGCAAACGAAATTGTTGAACACATCACCTCCTTAGGGGGAAAGGCCATGGCGTTGAGAGCCGATATTGGAAATGCTGAGGATGTGCAGGAGATGATAAAAACCTTTGTTGCAGAATTCAAAGAGATATACGGCCTTATTAACAATGCAGGCATCTACAAAAGAAAGAAGTTCTTCGAGCTCACCCTCCAGGATTGGGAGGAGACGATCAACACGAACCTAACAGGAACCTTCCTCTGCACAAAATTGGCCTTGCCCAATATTCCTGAGGGAGGCAGGATAGTGAACTTCGCCTCCGTTCTTGCACACATGGGCTCGAGCCAGGGTGCGCATTACGCTGCCTCAAAAGCTGGTATCATCGGCTTCACAAAATCCCTGGCAAGGGAGCTGGCTACAAGAAGAATTACCGACAAC
>CBDUXN010000125.1:0-10649 GCA_965371185.1 uncultured Thermoplasmata archaeon | reverse complement strand
AACTACGGAGGAAATTGCCAAGTATATATACAATAAAATATTTAGTTAATATTATCGATTGAGGACTATTGATTAACGATTCCTTAATCCCTCAAACTTACCCCCCACTACTTTCCGCACTCCTGTCTCTTCCAATTACGATATTCCTTCCCCCCAAGCTTCTTTTTTCCCTGGCTGTAGACCTTTTTGGCTCTACAATATGGACATTCAAGCCTTGTTTTTAAGGAGAGAATTGAAAGTCGATATAAGTTTATATATAGTAGAAAAATAGTACGTGACTTGGGGTGTGGGCGAAGGATAACTATCATTGAGGGATAATCATGCCGTTTGAAGTAATATATTACCCGTTTGTAAGATTTAATAACAATAGAACTTTAAAAAATAGCGTAATATATTTTGATAAAATTCATATTATTAGGCCTCCATCTTTAAAAATAAGGAAGGGCTCTAATGAATATATTTTACAAAAAGAAGGACTATTAGAGTATATCGATCCATTTGATACAATCAATAAATATCAAGAAATTTTTGATTATTTAGTTGAACTTGATGCCGATCATTTTGAACGATTCTATCAAGATAATGTGTATGCTGATTATTTATGGCTTTATGATAGGAAAATAAGTAGGTTAATGACTAGCAGAATGTTTGAGGAAGAGCACATTGATGAAATATATAGTGGGATAGCAGACCGGTATAATAATCAAATTAGAATACCGTTTCCAATTGCTATGAGTATTCTTATGAATCATGTGTATTTCGTGACAACTCAATTTGGATACACGCCTTTCACAGATAGCTCTAGAGATGAAGTTTTTCTACGGATTAAATTCGAAAGGGAAGCAATGAATATTAATAATCCAAGATATCAACAAAAATTATCTCAACTTGATGTTCAAATAAGAAAAGACTTATTTGCACAAAGAGTATTAAACGAATTTTTACCAACATTAGGAGATATTGGTATTCGTAAGATATTAGATATAAAGGATGATTATAAATCTGATTTACGAAGATTTAGAAATGAAATGGCGAGATTATCTCGGCAAATAAATGTTGATTATTGGGATATTAATATTGATGGAGAAATGAATCGGATAATTGATGAACAAATTAGACCTTCTATTAATAATCTAACAACAAATATCGATAATGCAAAGGCAGACTTAAAAGCCAAATATGGTAAGAGAGCAATAACTGGTTCAGTATGCGTTATCGGTACTCTAATTTCTGGTGGACTCGCGACTGTTCCTTTGATAACGTTAATGGGGGGAGTGATATCAACGAGTATTTCAGCCCGTAATGCTATTCAAACGGCAAATGATTATATTGATTATTTAAAAGATAAAAGAATCGCTTATAATAATAATTCAATGAGTTATCTATTTCAATTTAAATAGCTTCCCTTCACCCGAACCCGCCTAGAGCAGGTCGGATAGGGCCATCATGGTCGTGGACAAACGGTTGACCTAATGTCCATTTAGGCCCACTTATTGACAGCATTTCGGTTAAATAACTGGAAAAATCCCTGGAGAAAAGGCTTTAGTATTTATAATTTGCGAAAAGTATTTAAAAATACATGCTACCTTATTTACATGAATCCCGGGAATCAGCCCTGTGATAATACCTAAGCCCGAGCCCATTAGTGTGAACAGTATCACGATCATCAGCAGTATGAATGCATTCATGGATTGGGGGGATTGAGAAGCATAGGTAAAAAAGTTATGATATCCACAAATTCACCCCGATCTTCATCTCCCTCGACTCATTTTCTTGGGGTGGGTGGAAGGGGTTTTGGACGATGGGACCTTTTTAAAGCTATAACTAAAAATATCAATTTTGATAATTATATGGCCTTAAATTATCATCATTATTATCGATCTTGATAATAATATGGCTACCCGAATTTCACCTCTTTCACCGTGGTATATGTGGGTCCCTCCCTGCTGAGTACGCTCTTCTTCAGCCTGATGCATTCCATATTCTGGGAGCCGAAAAACTCACCCTTGTAATCTTTCAAGACCTGTCGCAGCCTGTTCTTGCCCTTCGGGCCTTTAACCCTTGCCACTGTAAGATGGGGCCTAAAACCTCTTTTTTCCCGTTTGAATCCCAGCTTCGTGAGCTCATTATCCAATGCTCCTGCGATCTTGATTAAGGGCTCAGCATTCTCGATTCCAACCCATATCACCTTCATATAGTTCTCGTTTGGAAAGGCGCCTGTTCCCCTCAGCTCTATGGAAAAAGGCTCAACCCCCTCCACGCTCAAGGCCATGGCGCTTATGATGTTTTCCACCAACCCCTCATCCGTATCTCCAAGGAATTTTAAGGTGAGATGGATGTTCTCCAAGTCAACCATCTTCAACTGTGCATCGCTGTCATTTAAGCTTTTCTCGAAAGCCTTCAGCCTTGGCGTATCGTCCACGTCCACAGAAATGAAGGCTCTGAAGTCCATGTATCGTACGAATGAACTGTAATGATAAATTCTTTTCGTTTCATGCTCACGTCTATTTATGGATGGGAGGTTGGGGGCACAGGATGGCGGGAAAAGGGGGATAAAGAGCTGTTATGAGGTGGTTGACAGAAGGGGTTGAAGGCGGGGAAAAAGGGTGGAGGACGAGGATGGCGGGTGGGACCAGCAGATGATGCGATAATTTATTAGACCTGAAGCCTTTTCTCTCCCAGCATGAGAATCCTTGTATTTGGAGCAGGTGCGTTGGGCAGTTACCTAGGCGCCAAGTTATCCCAAAAATTCGACGTGACTTTGTACGGAAGAGAGGATAAAATCATTCCAATCCAAGGAACAGGTCTGAGGATATCCGGCAAGACGGATTTGATTGAAGAGCCAAGAACTTTCTTTGAACCCGGGGATTTGAAAAGCCGTGAGTTCGACCTCATAATCCTTGCCGTGAAATCATATGATACTGATTCTGCTATGAGTATCATAAAAGAGGTTGTTGGCGATTCTTCGACTGTTCTCTCCCTCCAGAACGGATTGGACAATGAAATAAGGATTGCTGAGGTAGTAGGACAGGAGAGGACCTTGGGGGGCGTGACAAGCCACGGCTTTACCTTTATTGAACCTGGTCATGTGCATCATGCAGGCACTGGGGAGACGGTTGTTGGCGAGATGAATGGGGAAGAGACGGAGAGGATCAGGAAAATAGCCTCAGCCTTGAGTTCGGTTGGTATAGAGACAGGGATCAGCAAGAATATCCAAAGTGAGATATGGACAAAAGGCATCGTGAATGCAGGCATCAATCCTTTGACGGCTCTGACCAGGCTGCAGAACGGCTACCTTCTTAAAATTCCTGCCCTGGAAAGACTTCTTGAGATCACATGCAGGGAATGCATGAGCGTTGCCGATGCGGCTGGCATTGCCCTCTTGAATTGTGATATTATAGAAAAGACGAAGAACGTGGCAAGGCTCACATCTGAGAATAAATCCAGCATGCTTCAGGACATCGAGAAGGGAAGGAGGACGGAGATAGATTCTATCAATGGTAAGATCGTTGAGGTTGGAAAGGAACATGGTGTGGAGACGCCCGTGAACTCAGCGCTGGTCTCACTCATCAAGGGAATCGAGGAAGGGAGGGGAAGGTAGAATAAATCGAAAACATTTTATCCTTTCAAACCCAGTTACCCTCAGGGATGTACTTGGATGGGAAAAGGTGGACATTTACAAGAAGGTTCACAGCTAAGAAAGGGCAGTCTAGATTCTTGAAACGGCTCGACGAAGCGAGAGGCTTCTTCCCAGAACTCGACGGTGAGACAGTTAAGGTTGGGACCACCGTTAATGTAGATGGGAAGGCAGACCTGACATTCAAGGCCGTATTTTTTAAGAACAGGAACGTGAGCAATTATGTCATGGGCCATGAGTTCATGCATCTGCTCCAGGGTATGGGAAAGGTTCCACACGGGGAAAGGAGCTGCGATCTATTTACCATGGCGAGGGGGGTCGAGTTCTGTGATCAGGCTCCCAACTACTTGAAAGTGCCGAAGAGGTTGCTGGATGAAAATGGATTTATCAGGAGAGAATTACGTGGTATGGTACATGAGACTGCCAAAACCGCCATAATGATGAGGGAGTCCGGTAAGAGAAAGTACATATCATGGTTTGAGAGGGCGTTGGTGGATGTCTGTGGAGAAGAAGGGGATCAAGCCACGGTCATTGAGTCGATGGAAAGGAGCTCAAGGAGGTTGTTGGTGCAGATGAGACTTAACGATTTTCCAATGTGAATTTGCTGTTGGTAGATGGAGGAAACGCTATGAAAATAAATGACAGCATAATGGATTGCATAGGCAACACACCAATGGTATACCTGAATAGATTTGGGGGGGTTGCCAAGGCCACAATAGCAGCCAAGCTGGAGATGTTCAACCCTTTCAGCCTGAAGGACAGGCCTGTTTCGTACATGATAAGGGAGGCGGAGAAGAGGGGGCAGATAAAGAAGGGGACAACCATTATTGAAGCCTCAAGTGGAAACACGGCCATGGCTCTTGCATTCATGTGTGCAATGAAAGATCACCGTTTGATTATCTGCATGTCTGAGATCCAGAGCCTAGAACGGAGAAAGGTGCTCAAGGCCTTGGGTGCTGAGCTGGAGCTCACTCCAAAGGAGGAAGGTACCCTTGGTGCAAGAAAGAGGGCGAAGGAGCTGCACGAGCAAATACCTGATTCCTACTACATATGCCAGCACTCCAATCCTGACAACATAAAAGCCCACATGGAGACCACTGCAGAGGAGCTCTGGCATGATACTGATGGAAAAATCGATGTTCTCGTTGCAGGTCTCGGAACTACTGGAACAGCCATGGGTGTTGCAAAGGTGATAAAACCAAGGAAAACAAGCTTCAAGATCATAGGAATCGAACCAGAGCAGGCCCCTGTCCTCTCAAAGGGTATCTTCAACCCCCACAGGATGATGGGTACCGCACCTGGGTGGGTTCCCGATCTTTACGAGGGCTCGCTGGTTGATGAGATTATGCTTGTCTCGGAGGAGGATGCCTTTAAGGCATGCAGGCGACTGGTCATGGAGGAGGGGATATTGGCTGGAATTACCTCAGGCGCTACCGCACATGTCGCTCTTGGGTTGGCTAAGATGGAAGAGTATGAAGGAAAATTGATCGTTTGTATGTTCGCGGATTCTGGGGAGAGGTACCTGAGTGTTGAGGGATTGTATTGAAAGCACCTTTCCGAATATTTTGGCATATTCTTTCCTACCTCATGATCTGCCTCGCCAACGTGAACAAGAACAAACCCATGAGGATAGTACCCAATAAAGCCTCGAACATGGCCAAGCCTTGAGCTAATGGTATTTTTTCTCTTGGATGAATATCACCAAAACCTAAAGTTGTGAAGGTTACACCGCTGAAATAGAAATTTTCATGCCATTCCACGTCCTCTGCGTCCTCCCCTTCTCCCCTTGCTAGGCTATTTGTCGCCCAATAAAACGAACCAAATAGCAATATAACTACAATCCACAAAAGTAGAACCTGATACCATCGTTCTCCATAACCCGAAGAAAGCCACATGAATGAATTGCCAAGCCAGTAATGGTATTTTTTATCCTTTATGTATTGCTTTCTTCTCATGGTCATCTCTTTATAATAGAATTTCCCTGCTTTTTTGTAATCGCCATCATTTCGGAGGCTCAATTTGAGGTTTCGATAAGTACTCTCCGCTCGCTTCAAAGCTTCTGGTTTTTCTTTCCATTTTTCTTTAACCTCCTGCCCGCAATACTCACATTTGTTCCCACTCTCAAGATGAATTACTCCACATTTACATTGTAATGTGGCTTCATTGGCCTCCTTTTCCTCTCTTATCACGTAATTATTCCATCTATCGGTTTTCCAAATCGCATCGCTTAAATAAGTTTCTTCCAAAGATGCTCCATACATATTTACATTGCTCAAATCCACATCTATGAACGATACATGCGAAAGCTCAGCATTTAAGAAAGTTCCGTAATGTATCTCGGTCTCTCTCCCATGAAAACTGCTTCTTCTTTGAAATATTGTCTCCTGGAAATCAGCTCGATTTTTGAATTTCACTCTGTTAAAATTGCAGTTTTCATTGAACTTTACATTTACGAAACTGGAATTTTTTAAGAAAATTGACCTGCTGAAATCAACATCCCTTGAGAACACCGATCCTTTGAAATCGATATCACCTGAGAACTTTACTTCCACAAAATCTACGCTTTCCTGGAACTTTGTGTCGAAAAAATCGACATTTTTTGAAAAACTTGAGCCGCTGAAATTGGTATATACCGAGAACTGGGACATCATGAATTTGACATTACCTAGGAACTTTGAATCTGTAAAATCGGCACGCCCTAAGAACTTTGATTCGTTGAAATCCGCAGGTCCTGTGAATGTCGCTTTACTAAAATCCACATATCTTCTGAATGTCACCTCACTAAAATCGATCTTTTCAGAAACACGAATATATGAAAAATTCATACCTTCTGTATAATACTTAACTGGAGGAATCAACTCTTTTAATTGAAAGCCTTCAAAATTTGTGTGCCCTGCATGGATCAGATCATAGAACAAATTCATACATTTTTGATTGTCTTTCTTATCGAGGGTTTCATGGAAGATGCACAGATTTTTATCGGGTAATGGATCATGAATACATCGATGATCTTTATTCGCTTTGGATTTATATTTATATTGGCATATTCCTTCTATTGTGTTTGGTTCCCCGCTCTTCTCAGTCATGAATGTCAGCCCTCAAACTCAATGAGAGAAATGGGTGTGTGATATTTATAATTAATTGAGGGTAATGGATTTTTTATTCTCGGCAGTATAAGATAACCTTAAATACCGCAAATAAGATTCACTTTTTCCCTCTTTTTGGGCGAATTTTCTTGACGGAGAGGAGAGAATTTGAAGTTGTCTTTTTTAGACATGCTATTCTTTCACCCTGGGAGAATTTGATTTTCTCAATGGTGTCTTTAGCTATATCATAAACAGTCTGTAAGTGGCGAAAGGATCGAATGTACTCTTTGCATTAAGAAGATAACATATGAAATTCGGCAAAAACCCTTAAATAGAGCTAATATATAAATGTTAGACCTGTGATAGAATATGATAAATGAAGAAGATAGAACAAAAATTATTGAACTTGCAAAAAAATACAAAGTATCGTCTATTTATCTTTTTGGCTCTTCCCTTGATCTCAATAATGAAGCTAATGATATTGATTTAGGTGTTGAGGGTATAGATCCAAAATTATTTTTCAAGTTTTACGGGGAACTATTAAGATCATTATCAAAATCTGTGGACCTCGTTGATTTATCCGAAAAATCATTATTTAATAATTTAGTCGAGAAAAACGGTGTGAAAATATATGAATGAATTACGAGAGGAGATTCTATTTGAGAAAGAACACGTTTCAATTACATTACGTGCATTGGAAGATACTATGAAACGGGATGATATAACTGTGATTGAGTTAGCTGCAATTGCTACATTCTTACAAAATGCTTATAATGGGATAGAGAATATTCTCAAGAGAATACTAAAATTCAAAAATATATCTATTCCTCGATCGGCAACTTATCATAAAGACTTGTTGGATCTTTCAGTTGAACATCATGTTATTTCTCTAGAAATATCAAAGAAACTTGACGAGTATCGTGCGTTCAGACATTTCTTTATTCATGGATATGGAATTATGTTGGATAAAGAAAAATTGCTACCTCTTGCGGATGCCCTCCCGAATATATGGCAGAGTTTTGAAACAGAAATAAATACTATGATGAAATCATTGGAAGGATGACAAATAACAATCCTGATTTCGAATCCCACCGGCGGCGTCTCGTGTATAAACGATTTGATTTTTTCGATGAGTCCACGGGCAAAAATTCAAAGCGAAAATTAGATAAAGAATAGTCCTGATTGAGAGTTAAAAGGAGGGGTAACATGAACAATAGGCTAATTTCGACTGGAATTGTGAGTTTGGTTATGATTGCAGGTCTGGTAGGATTTATAGAAATTGGGAGTGAGAACGCTCAAGGCACGGACGTGAGCGGAATGATTAGCAGTGATACCACTTGGGATTTGGCGGGGAGTCCGTATATTGTTGTGGGAGATGTTACTGTCGCTGATGGAGTAACCCTTACAATTGAGGCTGGCGTCCAAGTAAAATTTGATGGGTTTTATAGCATGTACGTCGATGGCACCCTCATTGCGATAGGCATGGAAACGAACAGAATAAACATAACGTCAAACAAAGCGACGCTCGCACTCAATGATTGGGATGAAATACGGATAAATTCTACAGGATACGTGGAAATCAAATACAGCAAGATAAGCTATGGCCGTTCTGGTATCAGTTTAGTCGCGTCCTCAAACAACATCATAACAAACAACAATATAACATCGAACGACCAGAACGGCATTTACATTTTCTCGGCGTCAAACAACATCATAATGGACAATAGCTTATCATCAAACAGGTGTAACGGTATATCTCTTATCTTCGCATCAAACAACATCGTAATGAACAATAGTGTATTATCGACCGGCTGGCAAGGTATTGATGGAAAAAGCATGTATAAGTTGCACAAACAACCACGGTTCAGCCTGTGTATCCTCAAGTAATTTAGTCTACTCCGCCACCAGAACAGCTACCACTATCACCTTAGACTTCGAATACACTATAACGATTGACATTACAGAGTCCAAGATGCTAACATCTAATGTACCGTTCGGCATATAAGAACTATAGCCAGGTATGGTTATATAAGGAAAATCGGCATCGGTTATACGCGGATAAAGTTAAATACCGCAAATAAGATTCGCATTTTCTCTTCTTTTTGGAGAGTTTTCTTGACGGAGGGGAGAGAAAATGAAATAATATCGGAATGCCCGAGGATAATCGAGGATGATGTTTTCCAGGCTGCGAGGGAGCTAAAAAAGAGAGGAAGAAATACGCCCCACATAGGAAGAAGCAAAGCGAAATCTATGTTGGGGACAAGCTCTGCGGGAACTGTGGGGCTATACTTTGTGAGGAAATGAAGAATTGTAGTAAGTGCGGAGGGGTATTCTTTTCCCATCGGGTGGAAGCGTAAATAACAAAATTTAAATATACTCTAATAAGTATGCTTTTAGAGGTGGTCGTGTGAGGAAAAATACTGGATGGAAAAATAAAACGAAAAGAAGACATCACAGGTCTCTTTCAATAATCGTAACCGTAATTCTTTTTTCTACGATATTATTTGCCTTTAATCCCATTGGGGAATGTAAAGCTGAAAGTGTAACGATAGATACAATTCGGGATGCTCTTGTTGATGAGAAATACCCGAACACTGAATATGGATCAGATGGGACCCTACTTACAGGCCCTCAAGGTGGTGTCGGAAATGATATGGATCTAATGTCATATATATATTTTAATTTAGAGAGTTACATACAAGAGGGTTCTACAATTTTGGATGTTAAACTAAGAATTGAATGTTCACTTGATGATGGTTCAATTGTATATGTCCATGAGGCAGATACAGATTTCAATGAATACTCAATTAATTGGAATAATAAACCAGGATGGTCAGCGACGATATTATCTTCAAAAATTAATGGTGGGGGTGGAGTTTGGTGGGAATTCACCGGATCTACCTTAGATAATGCTGTCCAAAACTGGGTTAATGATTATAGCAGTGCAAGTAAAACTTTCCTTTTGAAGTCAGACCTTGATCAAGGATCAAGTGATAGTTATAATGCTTTTAATAGCAGAGAATATAGTGGCCACGGTCCTAAACTTTGGGTGGAATATACTCCCCCTCCTCCTCCTACACCAACGCTTTACGATCCCGGTAGTACTGATAACGATGGTTCATATACAGTTGATTGGAGTTCAGCAAGCGGTGCGACAAGCTACACTCTTGAAGAGGACGAAAGCTCTGGCTTTTCATCACCGACCGTTGTCTACACTGGTTCTGCGACATCAAAGGATATATCTGGTAAAGATGATGGGACATATTACTATCGGGTAAAAGCAAGTAATGCAGGTGGCGACAGTGGTTGGAGCAATGTCGAGGATATAATTGTTGACATCCCAAATCCTCCATCTACACCAACACTATACGATCCCGGTGGTACTGATAACGATGGTTCGTATACAGTAGATTGGAGTTCAGCAAGCGGTGCGACAAGCTACACCCTTGAAGAGGACGATAACTCTGGTTTTTCATCGCCTACAGTTGTTTACATTGGCTCTGCGACATTAAAGGATATATCTGGCAAGAGCGATGGGACATACTACTATCGAGTAAAAGCCAGCAATGCTGATGGTGATAGTGGTTGGAGCAATGTCGAGGATATAATTGTTGATACTCCAAACCCTCCATCTGAGCCGACCCTTTACGATCCAGGAACAACTGATACCGATGGTTCATATACTGTAGATTGGAGTACGGTGAGTGGTGCTACAAGCTATACCCTGGAAGAAGATGACAATTCGGGTTTTTCGTCACCCACAGTTGTCTACTCAGGCTCCGCGACATTGAAAGATATATCTGGTAAAAATGATGGAACATACTACTATCGGGTAAAAGCACACAACGCTGAGGGAAACAGTGGCTGGAGTAATGTCGAGGATATAATTGTTGATACTCCAAACCCTCCATCTGAGCCGACCCTTT
>CBDUXN010000124.1:0-10705 GCA_965371185.1 uncultured Thermoplasmata archaeon | reverse complement strand
CTGATGACGGGGCAGCGTTCTATTTGAGGGTTGATGGAGAGATCGCTGGAGGTGTAAAGGTTCCTTATTGGAACAGGAAGGTTAAACCTGTACCAGTAACGGATGGGGGAGGTGATGGGGGAGGAGGTGAGCCGGTACCTCTACAGCCCAAGACGGGTGAAGATGTGGTTTACATATTCATCGACACGGTTTCAGGCGGTTACAGGGGTTACGGTCTACCGATTAGTGCGGATTATATGATCGAGGTGCGAGGCAGGTACAACAAGGTTCTCAGCCGATCGTATTATAAGTGGTCCGGAACACATCCTTTTGACTGGGGTTGGACACCGGGCGGCTCTGTGGATGTGGGTTTGGACACTATGAGGATGGAGGTGGGTATAGATTGGGGTGACATAGAGGTAAACCCGTTGAATGACAGATTTGATGTTTATTTCATAACCACTGACTGGAAGAAAAGCGAGAAAGATCAATCGGATCATGAGGGTGCGATCGAAGGGCCGACGAGGGCGTATATAGGAGATGGCGGTGGTAGGGGTTATGATGTTAAATACCACGGCGCATATGACACCTATTTCGATGAAGATTCAGGCAATGTTCTGTTCGAGACGAAAGAAGGTTATTATCTATCTTGGGATCTACCTAGGGAGCTGAAATTGGAGGATGGGAATGGTAAAGAAATCACGATAGCAGGCTTAACACCAACGGAGTTCGATATTCAATCTTCAAGGGCCCACTGGGCCGGTTTGGATAGTAATGGAAAGGTGTCTGTGGAGTATCTGTTTGGTGAGAATTTATTGAAGGAAAATATCGTTATAGAGGAGAAGATATTTACATCTGAAGAATTGGATAATTGGGAATACCTGGTTGTTGAGATGCCGATTGAATATTCTGATGGCCTTATAATGATAACTGACGGTATTGAAGCCGATATCGGCCTGATAACATCAAACGCAATAGAATTTTATTCAGAACATGGGTTGGTATTCACGATTGTCGAACCAATTGCTATTGATGACGAGGGAAGCACAATATATTGTGAGTATGTTTTTAATTCTGATAGTAAGAACACGCTCAGTCTACGCTGTCCTATGGACTGGCTTGAAACCGCAGTCTATCCAGTAAAACTAGACCCTTCGACATTGGAAAATGACGTTTATTCAGGCGATACCGCAGAGGAGTTGGGTTATTCAGTTGCAGTTGGCGATTTTGATGACGATGGCATTGAGAACGATGTCCTTGTAGGGGCCTGGGCTTGGAACGGTGAAGGTGAAGCTTATGGCGCAGCCTATATATTTTACGGCCCAATTACAAGTGACGACACCACCCCTGATGCAATAATAAATCTCACAGATGAATCTGACAGGGCAGCAAGTGACTTTTTGGGAGTGTGTGTTGCTGCTGCCGATTTTGATGGAGATGGTGTGCGCGATGATGCTGTGCTAGGTACCTTGGGTCATGAGACATATGTTGTTTACGGAGATTCAGGCATCTCAGGCGCGGTTACAACCGCAGACGTGAGAATCCATGAACCGACTTCCAATAGTGGTAATTTCGGTGCATCGATGGCTGTGGGCAACTTCGACGGCACCTCGGGTGAGGATATTGCAATAGGTGCTTATGGCTCACATTACGTCTATATATTTTATTACAACTCAACCAACGATTACTGGGATGACGGCCACGTATCTGGAGATAATGCCGATGTTACGCTTTCAGATGATGATAAATTTGGCAGAGCCATTGCCGCAGGAGACCTCACCAGCAACTCATATGACGATATAGCAGTGGGAGAACCCGAATACAATACCGCAGCAGGGCCTTCAAATGATGGAGCGGTTCTATTATTCTACGGCGACGGCACTTATGGCCCAACTGCGGATGTTACAATAGAATCTGGAGCAAACGTTCCTACCAACAATAATGAGCCCGAGGAATTTGGTACAAGCATTGCGATAGGTGATTTCAATAAAGATGACACAACCAATGACTGGGAGGATATCCTAGTAGGAGCTCCGAAAAATAACTCTGGTGCCGGAGCTGCTTACATCTATTTAGCCCAAGATGATGCGGATGGGGGTTTTGGTGTTGATGAGGATGATGATGTATTATTTGAGGAGTCTGGTGCTGAATGGTTCGGCTATGCTGTTGCGGTAGGTGACTTCTGGAACGACGGCAACAGCGATGCCCTAGTGGGCGCACCAGGACCTTTAACAACCAGTGATGGCGATGTATATGCATACGACCTGGATGGCACACCACCATTTGACACGACCAGCGATTGGAGTATAGCCGGGGCTTCAGGCGAGCGAATTGGTTTTTCAGTTGCTGCTGGAAGAGTGAGTTACAGCGCCTATGATAGCTTCATCGTTGGCTCCCCCTGGTGGGATGACAGCAGCCCATCCAATAACGATGCTGGCAGAGTACAAGTGGATTTCATACCTGAGTTTCAGGATGTCATCTTCCCCATAGGTCTAATTCTCGTTTTATCTTTACTATGGCGAAAAAAGAGAAAAAAAATCGAATCCTAAGTTCACCAGGAACTCAATTTCCAAGTTTCAAGGCCACCTTTTTCTTAGCGGACGGGGATTTAAATTCCGCCCCGCACATCGGGCATTTGCCTAATCGTTCTCCACATGTATCATGATATGTATTTCCGCAATTACATTTAATGATCATGAAACCGGGTTTTATCTTGCCGTTGCAGGCATAACATTTCATAGCCTTATCGGCCTTGATTTTTTGGAATTGAGGCCCTTTTATGGCCTTATCCCCCACCTGGATCTCCTGTGATGCTTGGACAGAAAGTTGCTTTCCATCTAAAATCCTCAAATATCCAATGTCCAGAATAAAACTGAGCGCGCCTTCGGAAGTTGCCTTTATCCTGAGCGGCATCTCTTTTTTCTCTTTTGCCTTGAGAATATTTATCGTCTTTAGGCCTTCCACTTCCAAGTTATCGCCTTTTAAGGCAAAGGACACATCTTTTGCAACGGATTTGCCGCTGTTCGTCAGCAGAAGATGAACCTCGTACCATTTGTCCCTCTCGTTGATACCGCTCAAATCGATTTCAGAAGAGATTACCGGGCTAAAGGATTCCAATTCATTTTCCAGGGCGTTTTCTGCCTCTTCCATGATGTAAAAGGTCTTCTCTGGATCATCTTCCCTAAGCATTTTTGCCTCTTTTAAAAGCCCTTCCGCCTTTTTGGTGTTCATTCCTCGTTTGCTTATAAGAAGCACTTTTGCTTCCACGGTTGTGATGAATTCGTCCAAATCCATCTTTGGCTTCTCTTCCACCTTCTCCTCAGGCTTAGGCTCAGCAACCTTTTCCTCCACCGTAGGAACTTCTATCTCTGCTTTTTCAAGGCTTCTCATGAATTTACGGAAATAGTTTGCAGCCTCCGAATATTTTCTGTTCTCCAGGGAGGATTCCATTGTTTTTAGCGTTACCATGGCTTCAGTGAGGTCCATACCATTGGCTCGGGCTTTCGCCAAGCTCGCCTTTGCGGAGGACAGCTTTTGAAAGAGGTGTTTTGTAATTTCTCTCTCCACCAGCCTCTTGCAGTTATCGGTGAATAAAACCACCTGTGAGTAGGATTCTTCCTCAAGCGCGGCTCTAGCCTCGTTCAACATGTTGTTCGGCCTTGTGCCATCAATCCCTAAATCGATGGCGGTCTTCATCAGCTGTTCGCAATTCTCGATAGGTTCTGAAAGGTGTTCTACATAGGACCTCTTCGCCTCTCTGATGGATTCCTTGGCGTACTTCATGGCCATTGAGTAGTTCCTATTATTAAACGCCGCTTTGGCGGTCTCAAATAGTTCTCTCGCCTTCTTGACAACCACATTGATATTTTCGCTCTCGTTCATTCTGGCCTGGGCCGCATGTATGGTAGTTGCAGCTCTTTCCCACTCCTCCGCGGCCTCTGATAACTCCATGCCGCTCTCCATAGCATATTCAAGTGCCCTCACATACTCCTTGTTCCTAAGGGCTGTTGCAGCGCTCTTTAAAAGCTTTCTGACATCCTCAACCTCAACGCCGTTTTTCTCGGCTTCATCGAGCCTTGCAGCCGTCACGGATATAACCTCAGCGGCCATCTTCTTTTGTAGGTCCACTTTCTCAACTTCGCTTTCACTCCTCATGGCAAGCCTTAAGGCTTCATTATAATCTTCATCCGTAAGCGCGTTTTTTGCTTCACCAAGCAATTCCACGGCCCTGGAAACGTCCATGCCTTCGCCTTTGGACTTTTCAATTATGTTTTGAAATAAGGTTATTACGTCCTTAATCCTCTGCTCCTTTGCCTGCTTTGCACTCCTAATGCACTTTTTACCCAGTTCTATCGAGGCCATATATTCATTTTTCCTGAGCTCAGAAAATGCTCTCTCCAGCAGCTTCTTCGCCTCACCAACATCGGCATTTATGTTCTCCGCCTCTTGAATATAGTTGCCTGCAAGATGAATTATGTTTGCAGATCTTTGGCTCTCATCCCTTATCTCCTCTATTTCATGCAAACACTGGGAAGCGTATTTTGCCGCCTTATCATATCGCCCCTGATCTAAGGATTCTTCAGCCTTTTGATAGATGACCTCAACTGTCAATACATCCAAACCGATCTTCTTTGCCTCGATAATCATTGAATACGCATTGGAAAGCATCTCTGATATCTTCAAGTTGCACAATTCTTCTGATATTTCTGCGGTTTTTTTCGCTGCATCAAGGGCGTTTTCAAACTGTCGATTTTTCATGTATATGGCAGTCTTTTTAAGCTGCATCTCAGCGTCCGAAATGTCCATTCCCAGCCCTTGGGCGATATCTATGCACCGCCTACTCACCACCATTTTGTCCTTTATTGTATGTTCGATGGTAAGTCGTCCGATGTCTTTTGTAAATTTTTCAATTTTTTCGGATACAGCCTTAAAGTCCTGAGATCTCAGCGTTTTTTCCGCATCCTCAAGCTTCCTCGTCGGCGTGGATACATCTATGCCTTTTTCCCTCGCCTCCTCTAACTGAGCTCTCGCGGAATTAATCGCATCAGAAAGTTCCTTGTGCTTTCCCAAAATACTAACCATTTCATCTTTACTTTCAGTCAAGATAGCATAGGCTTTCTTGAAGAATCTCCTACCAATGGCCTCCTTAGCCTCTGTGAGCTTCTTGACCTGACCCGAGACATCCATTCCAAGATTTTCTGCATTTCTAATTTCATTGCTTATTGTTGAGAATATATCGGTGACGATCTTTTGCTGTTGGTCATTCCCAGCCTTCATGACCTTCTCCGAGAGGGACAAGGCATCTGTGTATTTTTTGTTCTCGAAAAGGGTTTTTGCTTCACCCAGCATCTTCTCGCATTCTGAAGCATCGTCCTTCATTTCTTTCAATGAGGCTACAGTGGTGTCAGCAACTTCAATGGAGGTTTTTATATGTTCCTCCAGGATGTTCTTACAATCCTCTACGAAACCATAAGCCTCTTCATAATTCCCCCCTACCAACGTTCCATTGGCACTGGAAAGAGCCTTCATACACTTGTTTTTCTCCTCCACTTCTCCAAGGGATTTAACGATAGTTATAAAAACTTTTATCCTCTCGGTAATGCCCTTTTTTATCGCCTCTCCGGCATCCACCGTGCTCTTTTTTGCGAGGTCCATGGCCTTATCATAGTCTTTTTCTTTTATGGCGGATATGGCCTCATCAAGGTATTCCTTGGCTTTTTTAATATCTGAACCTGTTTTCTCTCCGATGGATACGCTCAACTGTGAGCGCTCGACAATTTTCATGGTGTGCTCATACATTGTGTTTTCAATATTTACCCTACATTGAGAGATTAGGTTCATGGCCTTCTTGTAGTCCTTGGTGTCAAATGCAAATTTAGCCTCCTTGATCATGTCAGCTATGGATGCGGTGTCCACACCGATTTTTGAGGCTCTTGTTAACGCCTGTGTGATCAGCTGGAGCTCCTCCTTTGCCCCCTCGTAATCGCCTATTATCTTGCTGATGCTGAGCTCCCCTTTTCTCGCAAAATCCAGGGCCTCGACGAACTTCTTCTCTTTCATGGCCTTTCTCGCCATATCTAAGAACTTCATGGGTTCGGTTAAATTTGCACCGATATTTTTGGCTGTAATGAACTTTGGACGGGAGAGGGATATGGTCTTCAGGACGCATTGGAATTGTGCATTCTCCACCTCTTCTTTTATTTGATTTGAAAGATCGTAAACCTCCTCAAAATCTTTGTTTTTAAGCGATTCTCTTACCTTGTTGAGCAGAAGCGAAGCCTTCGTTATCTCTGCGTTGATACCCTTAGCTTTCCGGATGCCGTCTTCACACTCACGTACGAGGTTCCTGCTCTGTTTTTCCAGAATTTTCTCGGTCTCAGCGACACTTTGTTTTGCAATATCTATGGCCTTTTCATAGTCCTCTTCGTCCAATGTTATTTTGGCATTGTTGTACAATTCCTCAGGCCTTTTCGTGTCAGCCTCCATCCTTTTAGCCAGTTCTAATGAAATCATGGCTTTATCCAGGAGCTTTGACACCTCTTCTTTCGCCATTTTGCCGGTCTGCCGCACGCATTCTCTGATGAATTCCAGGGCTCTTCGATAGTCATTCTCTTCTGTGTACCCTCTAGCCTTATCCAATAGGTCTTCCATCCGTGAAGCGTCCTGTCCGACCTTCTTCGCCAAAACGATCAAAGACTGAGCCTTCGTGAATGCCTCAGAAACCTTTTCATTTAGCAGTTTGTCGAGCTCCTCCCATCCTTTTTTGGCAATTTCCAGGCCTTCCTCGTATTTACCCTCGTTAATGGCACTGTCAGTTTTGGCTAGGCTCTCATCCAAATCAGGGGCTTTAATCCCCAATTTCTTGGCCAACTTGACCCGGTTCTTTGTGGACTCAATAACCATGGCGACATGGTTTTCCTGGGCCTTTATCGCCAGATCCTTGCTCTCTTGTGCCAGTTCTAAGGCCTTTTTAAACCCCTTTGAGGCCAGGGTATTTGTTGCCTCGGTGAGTTTTGCCTCAGCTTTTGCGACATTGGCATCCATCTTTTTGGCTGCTACTATCAGCTCCTCAGCTGCGGCTATCTCCTCCCCAGCAAGTTTGCGGTTATGCGTAGCCTCTTGCGCCTTCTTCTCCAACTGTTTCGTTAGTTGGAGGGCCTTCAGATAGTTAGATGCCAATTCCGCGCCTCCGCTACCTTACATTATCCGCTATTGGACATGTTCGATATGCCTTCTTCACATATTATATTATTTATTCATGCATGTTGCGATATTGCGATTAATGTGAATGACTTAGGCTCGTTGATATAATGTTCCATTTGATACCATGCCGTGCCTTTTCCGGTATTTTTTCGAATTTATAACCCCTACCAGATATTTCGATATCAAGTGCGGCGATAGCATAGTCTGCTAGCTATCCCTGTAAAGTCAGTGGTATAATAAGTTGTTATAGTTCTCTCTATACGATAACATTCTCTTATTAGCTTATAAATATTTTGGTTACTTATAACTGCATTGAAGTGGGTTTTAACCGGGTCAAATGGCTGAGTACACGCCATTTCTACTTTAAGTAACATCCCCGTTTACCTCTTTCTTCTTCAGATCCCTGACACGCAGTTGGTAATAGGCCTTCTTTATCTCCTGGAGCTTCAAGATATCTGCCCTCAACTCACCATCAATTTGAGGGTCATCCAGCAGCTCTTTGGTCAATGCATCGTTATAGCTTAGAACCCTATCCCAAAGTCCTTTTGGCTCTAAAAGCTCCCTTAATTTGGCCTCATCATAGCCTTTTTTCTCGACCTTTGTCCTGGTTACCGCGTGTTTTTCACTAAAAATCCTGTTCAGATCCTTATCGTCACAGTATGCATGTATCCTTTCAGCAAGAAATTTGGCCCTGAGGGCCAATTCCCTCTCTTGATCCTTTAATTCGCTGTATTCCTCAATGGTTTGCTGAATGGTCGTCTTAGCAGCTATCGCTTCTTCAACATCCTTGATATGGAGATGCCTGTAATATGGGCAGTGCTCTGGGAAGTCACAGGGACAGAATCTGCCTTCCTTGGCCTCGAACTCACCTTTTGAAATTCTATCCGCTACTGACATAATTTTTGATCTCAGTTCATCGATTTTCTCCACACTTCTAGCATCAGAGCTAACCGGGGTTTGGGATGGGAGATGATAGAGGGTGAGCCTCCCCACCTTTAAACCTATGGATTCTTCAAGGGCCAGTTGGTACAAAGTCAACTGCTCGTTCTCCTCAACATGCGTTTTATCAAAGATGTTTTTACCGGATTTGTAGTCGATGATCTCGGCATTATTCCCCTCTATTTTATCGATCCTGTCGATAAAACCCATAACCGGTATGCCATCGATCTCGATGTCGAACTTGTACTCTACGGATATGGGGGGCGAGAAGTCCTTGATGTTCGCGTTATAAAATGCAGATAGTATTTGCTTGCCGTAGGAAAAGTACCCTTCCTCCTCCTCTTCATTTGCATAGCCCTCGTCAATCCAATTTTTTTCATAATAGTCCAAAACTGCCTCAAGGCTCGGAGGGGGAGGGCGATAAGAATACATGAACCTTAATGCTTCGTGAAGAGAGCTGCCGAAGCTGAGATACGGTTTCGGCTTTTCCTTTAAACCATCTATGTATTTCAGCTTGAACTTTAGCGGGCACTCCATGTATGTGGAGATAGAAGAGTAGCTGAGGGGGCGCATCCCTTCACCTTTCCTCTCGTTGTGCCTGCCTTTCGGCAATCATTCTCTTATACATATTCCTGCGCTTAAGAAGGATAGCGGCTACGATGACAACAACAACGGCAACGATAATCCCTATAAAACCCGCCAAAGCGTACACACTTACCCTTCCAAGGCCAAAAGGTAATTCTATCATTGGAGGCCCGTCCTCCTCGAGCAGTCCATCTCCACCTCCGGATGATTTGCCATTGTCCACGATTACCTCGATGGAAGATGTTGCAGTGTAATTTCCGCTGATAGCTCGTGCATAAATTGTGCGATGTCCATCCCAGCCTTCAGTGTCCCAGGATGCGCTCCAAATATCCGTGCCTTCGGCTGTATAGGTAACAGTTTGAAAATTGGGGTCATCTATTGAGACCTCTACCAAACCTATGCTACCCCTGTCCACATAAGCTGTGCCGGATATCTCAACTGTGCCTTTTACAGTATCCCCGTTTATAGGACGATCTATATTGACGTTGACTTCCCTGTATCCCAAAGCCATATTGACTGCTTTGTATGCATCAACGATTCCCCAGCCATAGTCCGTATTGTATTTGGGGTCCAAATTGGGGTAGGAAGGCGTTCCTCTTGGCTCAGCAGTTTCACGAAGAATCATCTTAACCCTATCAGGCGTTAGAGAAGGATTCGCATCCAGCATAAGTGCAACAACACCGGCAACATGCGGGGTGGACATGGAAGTTCCTGAGGCCCCAGCATAACTTGAGTGGGTATTTACAAGGGCAGATGTGATGCCATCTCCATACGCGACCACATCAGGTTTCAATTCATCCAGCTTATCATCATCACCATCATCCAGTCGAGGTCCTGTGTTTGAAAATGAGGAAAGAGTGTCATCGTTCCTTTCTATGGTATCCACATCATCAACAGAACCCACGGCAATTGCACCATCTGCGGCTGCAGGGGATGTGACCCTTTTTTCTCCATCGTTGCCTATCGCTGCCACCACAACCAAACCTGCATCTACAGCATTATTGACTGCCTGGGATTCCTCATCTGAGCCGTCGCTTTCGCCGAACCTGGAGCCAAAACTGCAACTTATTACGCGGATATTGTATTCATTTTGATGTTCGACACACCATTCTATCGCTGCTATTGAATCACCAGCACTACCTCCCCACATCTCAAGGGTCTTAATATCGACAAGCCTAGCTAAGGGTGCTACCCCTCTATACGAACCTTCTTCTGATCCCCCTGTGCCCATGGCGATACCAGCTACGTGAGTGCCATGCCCATCGTTGTCATCAGGGTTGTAGGTTCCATCCCTTGGCGTGAAATAGGTGTCCTCCTGTGTAAAATCAGCGCCTGCTATGAACTTTGGGTCATTAGTAGTGGCAGGGTCGTCATCCAAATCGTCCAATGACTCATGGTGCTGGTTAGGAGAAAAGCCGCCATCATCCACACCAGTATCGAGAATGGCAATGGAAATGCCCTCGCCTGTGTAAGGTCCTATATCGATTGCGGTGTATGGGGAATATTGCTCAGATTCCCTGGCTTTGATGGCCCTTGCACTTACATCAAGAAGAGGGTAGATTTTCGGCTCGAGTTTGACCATGACAACATGGGGCAGGGAGGATATCGCTTCCACATCGGGAGGAGCCACGTTTCTTGCACAGATGACATCGATGTATTTGTAGACATATTTCACATCCATATCGAATTTAGAAAGCCGCTCCACATCCTCTTCACTGGGATGACTATTATAATTAATGAAAATCCCTATTCTCTCCTCCGACACAAGCCCTTCAATCAAATCATCGATTTTATCATGGTTTTTATCCCTGTGCCAATCATCCCACCATTTCGGTTCTTTATCCTCAATCATCTTCGAACTATCTGTAGAAGCATGCACAGTGATAGAGGTGAAGGTGCAGGTTATCATCAGAATCGTAAACAGCAGGGCAATGTTTTTTGACAACCGCATGTTCAGTTCTCCAATTATAAGTCTATATAACTGACTGCCTATTAAAAT
>CBDUXN010000123.1:0-10824 GCA_965371185.1 uncultured Thermoplasmata archaeon | reverse complement strand
CTTATGTCCTTCACCCGACACTTCTATTGAGATTTTATCAATTGACAATTGGACTACCGCTTGTCAATAACGCAATAAATCATGATATATTTTATAACTTGAGGTGATAACAGGTATTTTTGCCCTTCCTAGTGGAACTTATTATACCCTTTGATTCAAGCTTTGTAAGCTGGTAGCTCAAAGTTGATTGACGCAGACCTAAAACAGAAGCCAGCTCCTTTTGGGTTACACTAGGTAGATCCCGAATGCTGTCAACGATCCTCTTCTGAACCTCAGTTAGAACTCCACCGTTATTCTGAGGGACTGTTGTAGTGTAAGAATAAAATCGTTTATAAATACCATCTTGTCTAGATTTTATTTTCTCAACCTTTTCGAGAACATATAGATGGTAAGTGAGTGCTCCGTTATTCAAGCCTAAGGCTTTCTTTATGGAGTTGTAATGTTCGCCGGGATTGAGCTCTATATATTGATAAACTCGACCTCTATCATAATGATCAAGGACTTTCTCCTTTTTAATCTTCATGTATAATGGGATAAATAGCGATAACAATGCGAACTTACCTATTTCTGTACCAAGTAAGCAACCAGCACCGACTACACTTACAGATCCGAAAACAAGGAGTAAAAGCCATGGGAATTCTCCTCCAGTTGTGGGGGTTAATTGTTCGAGTGTCACTACCAAACTCTTATCTCTATTCACTATGACAGTTTCTTCACATTTTGCACCTTTTTTCTCCACTAAAACCATATGCGGTGTGTGGTAAGTCTGCCCATTCAAATCTAGAATGTATTCTATAAGTGCAATCGGGTCAGTCCATCCATCCGAACCCGTTTGTAAAATCTTTATCTCGTTTCCAAAAATGTCTTGGATTTTTACTGTTGCGTTATTTACTATAAATCCATTGGAGTCTTCTATTCTTATTCTCAAGAACCATTTTGTGATAAGTTTTGATTGTGTATCACAATTGAAGTTCAAGATAGTACTGTTGATAGCCATTGCCTCCGTATTTATTAAGGAGAGATCTTCAACTGTTGAGTTGTAGATGACTATTTCATCTACGACATTATCTGCTATTATTATAAAGTCAGCCCTTTCAACGAAAATTGCGATTTCTGAGCTTTCTTTAATCGTGTTTTTTATGAGGTCTGATGAAGAATCATTACTGTAGATTCCATAGTTGGTATTGTTTATCCTATTATTTTCAATAGTCGAATTCGAATTTGAACAGTATATGCCTATTTTATTATTTTCAAGTATATTTTCGTATATCCAGGGAGACGCGTTATCAAGATAGATACCATAATCACCGTTTGTGATAGTATTGTTTGTTATACGAACTGTTGAGGCGTCAGACACCTTCACACCGATCTCATTGTATTCAATAAGATTACTATCGAATTCCAACTCGTAAAGTCCTTTGGTAGGGTCGTACCAATACGCAATTTTGTTATGATGGAAATAGTTCCAATTGAAGCATCCACTCCTCTCGGAATTGAAATCCTTTGCACCGTAAACCGTGTTATAAGAGATGGTATTCCAGTTTACAGCATCGTCGCTCGCCTCATAAGTAACAATACCATATTTACCATTTGTTACATCATTAAAGACAATCAAACTATCTTTAGTATAATTATTGTAAATCCCGTAATCATAGTTTTTCACAAGACAATGTAATATTTTGGTGGATTCGGTATGATTATTGAATATACCATAACTATGGGTATTAACCTGTAAAAAAGAAATTTCGGTCCCTTTAGTTTTATCGAGAAACGCACCGTACTCACCATTTCGTATAGTGAATTCTTGGAAAACGACATCATCTGCGTTAATTAGAACAACAATACCTGAATTGCTTCCATCAATGATAGTATTATTCCTATCTTCTCCTATAATCTTCAAACGTTTGTAGACATTCACATGCTCGTCGTATACACCTTCATGCACGAATATCTTTCCTCCAGGATCAGCTGCATCAATCGCCTCTTGGATAGTATAATAATCTGCACCACCGGAGTCATCCACAGTGATGTCAGGTGGTGAATTAATTTTGAGTTCACCTGTTGTATTATACAAATAGTCATATCCCGGATGAAACCTATCGCGGTAATAATATGCCCTTATCCAAGTAGATCCGTTATATAAAGGTTCGAAAGTGACAGACGATGAATAGTAAATTGTCTTTCCTTCCTCAGGATTAACTCTAGCAACTTCCTCGAACTCGCTGAACCAATACACTTCCACGTCATCCAAGTAGCCGAGCGTGTTATTATAGCCTGCCGCATAGAACTTATCTATCTCCACTGTTTCATAGGATCGATCGTCTATCCAGCCTCCGGTACCATTAGGAGCATCACGGATGATTATGTAGTCTATTCTTGGGCCGACTGTGAATGCATCTGTAACATTTGTTATGCCGCCACCGAAATCTGCCGTAATGTTGCAAGTCCCAACACCAATGGCTTTGAGCTCAGCCCCAAAAGGATGGAGTTCGGAGCGAATTATCGTGCACACATTTGTATCAGAGCTTGCCCATGTAACTGCGAAATCGCCCTCATAACCATAAGTGTCATTATATCCAGCGGCAAAAAACATATCAATATCGCCTTCATAATAAGTTCTATCATCAATCCATACACCGTTCCCACGAGTACGATTGCGGATTATTATTTGATCGATCGAGTTATTGAATACAGTTATTGCCCCAGTTTGGTTTTTAACATTATCTGCCCCCTCTTTTGCCATCCATGACCTAAAATGAACGCAAATGACCATAGACCCTGGCCCTGTTGCCGTGAATGTCACGGGATTCCCATTTCCAGTCAAATTTCCTACTGGTGGGTCATGTTTGCCAAACCAATGCTTATCAAAATCATCACCAACATAGCCTGCCGTATTGTTGTAACCAGCACCATAAAAAGTGTCAGTATCACCGAGATTATACGTTCTGTTGCCAACAGGGTTTCCAGCGTTATTAGGAGCATCCCGGATAGTTATAAAATCTATCCCTGGACCAACTGTGAACGTTCCTGTAGTATTTGTTATGCCACTACCAAAATCTGCCGTAATGTTGCAAGCTCCAACATCAATGGCCCTGAGATCAGGCCAGATAGCAAAGCGAGTTATCGTGCAGACATTTGGATCAGAGCTTGTCCATATTACTGCGTAACTTCCCTGATAGCCATAAGTATCATTGAATCCGGCTGCAAAAAAAGTATCCCACTCGCCTGCATAATAACTTCTATCCCCTACCCAATCATCGTCCCCAAGCTCATGGATTATTATGTAATCTATTGAGTGGTTGAATACATTTATCATCCCTGTGTTGTTTTCAATCCCCGCTTCCCGAGTTGGGTCAGTAAAAGCCGTGATGTAAGTAGATCCTGGCGCTGTCGGTGTAAACGTCGTGGAATTCCCATACCCGGTCACAGTTCCCACATATTTGCGTGCGACTTCCCACCCAACATCGACATCATCGATATAGCCTGTTGTAATGTTATAACCAGCAGCATAAAAAGTATCAGTTTCACCGAGGTTGTATGTCATATTGCCAATAGGGTTTCCGCCGTTATTAGGGGCATCTCGAATTATTATAAAATCCAACTCAGGCTCAGCAGTGGCAGTAGGTGCGAGCATTAATAACCCAATTAGCATGGAGCTTACGATCATCCCGAGGATCAGAAAAACTGAGAACTTTCGATACCGTAACCCCTTTTTTCCACTACAGGCTATCAATTTATCACCTTCATAAAGTGTATTGGCATTACCCATATAAATAAAGATTTGAACACTTTTTGATATGATAAATAAATTCATCGGTATAGAAAAATTAAGAACCACAGGTAATATTTACATTTGAACAGGCCTCGCAAAAAGATAATTATAATCAGCCAGGATAAAAGAATGTTACCTTTCCTATTTTACTTTGCACATTGACAATTGCTACACCGATTGTTTACGTCGAACAGGCTATACTACAGTATTCTTAGATTTGATTTAAAATATAGCTCAGAGATTTAATAGTAGAGGGGTTAAAAGTAATCCGTTAATCGAGTTTAAATATTACTACCTTAATATTACACTTTTCACAATTTACCTCCTAAACCGCAGTACGGATATTGAGCCGAAGAGAGTCCTGAAATGATTTCATCCGATTTACCACAGCCAGGACATCTGATAAGCTACTTTTGGACTTTGATGTAATTCGCTTCTTTCAGAGGTGTAACAGGTAGAGTGTTTGCATTGGATTTCCTCCTTCTTAGCTGCAATCCAACAATAATCAAAACCACTACTATTATGATTACAATCGTTAACAATAACCATGGCAGTTCTGTTGGGTTCTCCACAGTGAAATTCAAAGTTTCTAGGGTATATTCACCCTCATTGTCGTAAACCTTTATCCTAAGGGTATGTTTTCCATTCGACAGCTTTGTCGTATCCAACTCAAAGCTCCAATCTGTTGTGCCTTCTATCTTCTTCCACTCATCATCGTCGATCTGTATCTCGATTTTTATAACTTCGCCGTCAACATCAGAAACGGTCCCTTTAATCGTTATTGTTCCTGAGACTACCTTAGGAATCTCAGAGGTAATAGTCAGAATTGGCTTATGAGGATTATCGACATATACAGTCACATTTTTTACCATCGAATAATCAATGCCATCGAAAGCTCTAACAAAGATAGTATAATTGCCATCGTCCAAGGTTGTGGTATCCCAAGAATAACTCCAATCCGTAATTCCATCCGCATAATCCCAGGAATCATCAATTTTTATTTGAACAGACACGATTGTATCATCGCCATCAAGGTCAGATGTAGTGCCTCTGATTTGCACAGTATCAGAAACAGTTCCACCAGTTGGCGATATAATATTTACTATGGGGGGGATATTCCCACCATTATTGACAATGAGAGTGACTGAGCTAATCTGTGAATACCCATCAACATCATCCTTTGCCCTTGCATATATCAAATGCTCTCCATTGTTGTACATTGTAGTATCCCAGGGATATACCCACGAAGTTGTGCCTGTGGCTGTGTCCCAATCGTCATTATCAACCTTAACCTCCACCAGCTCAACATCGCCATCATGATCTACAGCAGTGCCTTTTATTTGTAAGGTACCGCCAACAATTTCACCCCCAGAATGCGATGTTATTTCGATACTTGGAACGATGTTACCTCCATTATTCACGATTACAATTATCGATTTCTCTTGTGAGTAAAGGCCTAAATCATCCTTTGCTTTTGCTCTAATCGTATGTTCGCCGTTTGTGCTACCTGTGGTGTCCCAATCATAATTCCAATCCGTTGTGCCTTCTACCTCCCTCCAACCTTCATCATCGATCCATATCTCTACCATCTGTACAAAGCCATCCTCGTCAGAAGCTGTTCCCCTAATTTCTATCTCGCCGGATACAGTGGTACCATCACCAGGATATGTAATACTAACCTGTGGTGCTATGTTGCCCCCATTATCAACTGTTACAGTAACCTGAACAATTTCCGAGCTGTCTTCGCCATCATAAGATTTTGCGTATATTGTATGTTCCCCGTTAGAATATTTTGTAGTGTCCCACTCACAGCTCCAAGAGGTTGTGCCGGTTGCCAATTTCCAGTTCACAATGTTATCTATACTGATATAAACGGATTCGATATTGTTTTTATCGGGATCATTCGCAGTGCCTCGAATTGTTACAGTGCCCGTAACAGTTCCTCCAGTCGGTGATGTAATCTCCACATTTGGCCGGACATTAGCATGGTCGATTGAAACGTATCCATCACTATAATCATAAACAGGAGGGTTCAAGCTATCATTTATACCAGCATAAATATAGTAACTCCCCTCCATCATATCCTTTGTGTCCCAAGCGTACTCATCAATATCACTGTCCTCACTTATAGGCTGTTGATTTATCAGAATGCCATCGTATCCCTCGTTGTCCGTGTCGTAGAATAGATAAATTTGAGCATCATTGTCTGGATCTGAATCGTGCCATTGAATAACATAAGCTTCATCAGCGTGATCATCCCTTCCATCTGGCTCGATAATCTGTATTGATGGTATTATATTTTCTAGCGCCAGCTCGATATCTTTATTTCGGTCCATAGTAATCTCACTCTCATTGTATGTATTCACCTTGGATGAATTCACAATGTGAGGTGTATGATATTGTTTTTCTGCCGGATCATCACCGTCATGATCTCCATTATTGTCGGTTTGGCTGAACTCAATGCACACGATGTATCTGATAACACCGGAACCATCGGTAAGCCCTGAGTAGACTTCATCGTCAAAACTGTCTTCCACTCGTACAGTGGCCCCTTCTATCGGTATGCCGTTGTTATTCACAACACTCACATTTAAGAACCAAGCCTGATTAAAATAAGAATCTAAATCATCGAAATATACCCTAGGCTCTTGGAGCATCGTATTGACAGCAGTCAGCGTAGAATAATAACCTATATCCAGGGAGGTACCATTATTCCCATCACCACCGGCTGTTCCGTCAATACCCTCATATCCCTCTGGATCACCGTCACCTCCTAAGCCTTTAAGGCCTGGAGCGCCGCTCATGCCTCTGTTTCCTCGGTATACGGTGTTATTAAAGATCGAAAAAGCCAAATCCGCTCTGACAATAATGCCACTTGATCCATCTCCGCCATCACCCCCGTTTCCACCAATTCCTCCATCACCACCAGGGCCGATGGCGATTACTATCCCTATCTCATTAACCATGAGACCTCCCTCCCCACCACTGCCACCGTCTCCACCTTTGCCTGCCTGACCGCCATCACCTCCCTTTATTTCACAATCAATGATCATCGGAGTGCAGAGGTCGTTAACAAATATCCCAGGGAATCCTTCATATGCATTTCCACCGTAGCCTCCATTGCCTCCGTCTCCGCCCCCAGGAGCCTCAGTCGTTGAAACGGTGCCATTGCCACCATTTCCTCCGGTACCACCATTTCCACCAATGCCATTGTTCCCACCGATAATCATACAATTGGTTATAGTAGGTGATGACCCAGGCTCCATATATATGCCATATCCTCCCTGAGAAGCTGAACCTCCATCACCTCCATTACCACCAAGACCCGCCGGTATTGTTAACATCTGGTTGTGACCTGATCCACCGTCTCCACCATCGCCGCCTTTTCCGCCGGTGCCTCCATCACCACCCATTATTATGCAATTTGAGATTACCGGCGATGATGTGGATCCAACATTTATAGCATTCATCCCCTGACCGCTTTCACCGCCGTTTCCACCATCACCTCCTAAACCTCCATAATACCCAGGTCCGCCATTTCCCCCTCTTCCGCCATTTCCCCCGTTTCCGCCCCTACCTCCATATATCTCGGAACCTATTATCCAAGCTTCTGAGCTGCCATCAATAACTAATGAATACCCACCATTGGTACCATCTGTTCCAGGCATGCCACTGCCACCGTTCATCCCGGCTTCACCCTCGATTCCATCCGAGCCGTTCTGACCGTCCTGACCGTACCCCCCATATATACTACAATTTTGTATAAGAGGCGAGACTCCTGAGATACAAACTGTATCTGCCCCAGGAGCACCGTTTTTTCCAGCTCCTCCGTAGATGTCGCTACCAATTATTGTTACATTATTAGATTCTATTTGAAGTCCGTATTGTCCAGATGCCCCATATATATCCTCGATGATGGTATTCTCAATCATGACATGACTTTGGGATATAAAGGTGACATAATAGTAAAACGAGTTATTAGAAAAAACATGACAATTATTTCGTGTTATTAGAGTTCCACCCGATTGTACCTCAATCCTATATTGGCGGTCCCAATCCGGATCCATTTTTAAAATTACGTTATCCAAAGTAAGCACGCCGCCATCGGTGATAATGAGATTTCCTCTGAGTATTATGGTCTCATCAGATATATTGGTCGAATCTGAGATTACCCAGTCTCCTTCGGTGGGTGGGGGTGTTTGGGAGGAAGTAAAATAGACCGGTAATGTAAAAAATAAAGATAATAAGAGCATTATAAAGGCTGTTTTAAGTGTTTTTCTCATATTGAACCCTTCACTAATTACATAATTAATGTTGAACTATATATTATACTTATCTACAGAACCATAAATTTTTTGGTATCGAACCATCCTCACAGAGGGCTTATTATAAGCACCCAGAACACAAAAATGCTACCTTTCTGATTTTACTTTATCATTGACAATCGCTACACCGATTGTCATCTAGTCTGAAAGCTAGATGCATATTTTAACGAAGTCTTACTATAATTAAATTGAAGAGGAGCAACAATTGGTTATTCAATAATGACATATTCGTTATTTCTAAGGCGGCTCAATAACCCTTATCTCATCACTATATCCCTCGAATGTCGTTTCGTCTGTTAATTCCCCAGTAACCTTCAAATTATAAGTTCCAGGTGACAGCATATCTTCTACTTCACTTCTGTCAAACTTGACCATCAGCGTTTCACCCTGGACATCGCCCCATTCCGCTGGGATTGTATCCTCTAATAAAACAGAACTAATAATTATATCGTCGATATCGTAGCCGCCAAATAAAGTGATGTAGGCAGTTATCCACCTGCCTTTTGATTTTAGATTCAGCGTATCTGGATCTACGTCTATTGTTACCTGGAGGATTGGTTTTTCTTGGGAATACTTTATCGTGACCCAATCACTGTCTATGCCACACCCTCCAGCCTCTCCTGTTACATATATATTTCCTTGCGAATCAACGACTATACCGTTGATCGAATCGTGCAAATTCGTAAGGCTGTTATATGTGGCCACCCATAGCTCGTTGCCGCTCGAATCATAAGCTACTGTGGTGTAGTCTTGATATATTCCTACGCCATCGCTGCCTCCAGCCACAAAGACATTTCCAAAGCGATCCAAAGCTATAACATTGGCTCTGTCCATTTTATTCCCAGGACCGTTGTAGGTTGCATTCCATAATTCGCTGCCTGTAGAATTATATGCTATTGTGATGTAATCTCCCCATATATCAAATGCAGGGGTCCATCCAGTTACATAGACATTTCCCAATAAATCGGTGGTTACGTCTCTCCCCTCGTATCCTTTCTGTGTCCAGAGTACATTGCCGGATGAAGCGTAGGCTATCGTACCATGAGTGCCAGTAATATACAGATTTCCTGTTGGATCCAGAGAAATTGCTTCACCGCCCTCAACACCTGCATCACAGAAACTGTATCTGGCTATCCACAGTTCGTTTCCAAAAGAGTCGTACTTTATCGTGGTATAGTCCCATCTTACTTCCCCATAATGGCCAATCCCTGTGACATATACATTTCCCCAGGAATCCACAGCAATAGCTTTAGCACGTTCTATATTGCTAGCACCGGGGCTACTCCATCTCGCGATCCATACTTCGTTTCCGAAAGAGTCATACTTTATCGTTGCATAGTCATCACCTGTCCCGATACCGTGGCTTCCACCGGTTATATAGATATAGCCTGAGGAATCATTAGCTATGGCAAAAGTTCTATCATGGTGATTTGCAGGACCGTTATATCTAGCCACCCAAAGTTTGTTTCCCATTGAGTCGTAGGCAATAGTAAGGTAGTCGTATTGTTTAATGATGCTATGGCTAGTTCCCGTCACATATATGTTACCGGCTAAATCAGTTGTAATTGCATAGGCCTCGTCAGCCCAACCACCAGGCCCATCATATCTAGCTGACCAGAGTATATTGCCATCGCAATCGTAGGCGACTGTACAAACATCATTTCCTGTCGATGCACCGGTACTCATACCTGTCACATAAATATTCCCCGTTGGACCAATAGCTATATCATTGGCTCTGTCGGCGCTATTGCCGGGACCGTCGTATATCGCCACCCATTCCTCTGTAACCTGTGCACTTACATCTTTTGGAACTTCAATCACCAAAATAGTAGTTATCATCAAAGCACATATTACATAACTAATTACCTTTATTCGCATATTTACCCCTCTCCTTTATGAATAAATGTAGCTAAAAGTTTATAAAACCTTTGCAAAAGACGAAATAATTGAGTTTTTCCTGTGGACAATCGGTTGACCGCTTGTCAATAATCTTACCTCGATGGAAACACATAAAAGCATCGAAATCCTATGTAGCCGTCGTCCCCGATCCTTTCACCCTTCCTCGCACAAATTTTCGCGGCTATCTGACCCGAATAATTTTTCCTCCTGAAGGGATTGGGGGCACTTGCTACAAAAGATTTTTAAGAAATGGGGAAGAAGGGGAGAATATAAGATATCGTCAACCCTAACATTTTTAAGTTCATATAATATTTCGATGAATGCAAGGTGCTAATATGCGAAGTGCTGGGTTCTTTACGATAGTGGTAGGAATCGCATTGTTTATTGTTGGTGGAGTAATTGCAAAGGTAGATTTTGGCGATATGGAGAATATAACAGAAAGCATTAGCCAAAACGCATTTGCAAATTGGCTTATGGCATTTAGTCCAATACTTGTATTAGCGGGCATTGGCTTTATTCTCTATGATGTCGCAAGAGAGGGTGATGATAAACTTTCTCATTTGTGAGAGCGCTGGAAAGGTGACTCGGGTGGAGAAGAAATTGAAATCGATAGCGTTATGGAATGTCCACATTGTCATCAAAAGTTCAAATACTCAAAAGCGATGATTGGTACTGTTGGAGAATGCCCACTTTGTAATGAGGAAATAGAACTAAAAGAATTACCGCCACCAACATGAGCACAAGTGCATTGTGCTATTTTAGGGCTCGAAAATAGTAAACTACCAGCCCGTAAACGGACTGGCGTTATACCGAGTTGATCAGGCTCCA
>CBDUXN010000122.1:0-10824 GCA_965371185.1 uncultured Thermoplasmata archaeon | reverse complement strand
AAAGAGGAGAAGAAAGCGGAGAAGGAGGCCAGAAAGGAGGAAAAGAAAAAGAAGGAAGAAGAAGAGGAGGAGGTAAATAAGGAAGAGGAAGGGGGGGAAGAAAAAGGGGAAAAAACAAAAGAGGGTGAGGAGGAAGAACCAGAAGAAGAGGAGTAAGCTAAGGAAAGCGAAGAGGATTGAACAAAACCATCATGGGTTTGTTTCTTCTTCCGAAATTTTATCTGTTTGGTACTTTTTCCATGAGCCCTTTTTGTAATGTCCTTCAAGGAACGATACAAGCATTGAGCCGAGCTCCGAAAAATCTTCCATATAACCTGTAAATTTCGAGAGGGAATCTGAAAATCGTTCTTCCGCATCCTCTACGAAAACCTTCATCTTTCTGGTGAAAACCTTGGATTCGTGGCCCGAGATGAAGGCCGCCATAATGATGTGGTTCCCAATGGAGATCAGCACCTTCTTATCTCCGTAATCCATGCGCTTTAACGCCTCCCCCTCTTTTCTAGCAAAGGCATCCCTTACAAATGCCTGGACAGCCACGAACATGGCTGCGACGATGTCTTTGTCTCTGTTTCCACTCCATTCCTCTTCAGTTTTGCTGCTGGCAAATGTTATCAGCACGCCGGACTTCGTAATCAACAAAAGGTCTTCCACCTTGTAGATTGCCATCCTGCTGAGAAGAATTCCTAAAAGAAAAGCCAATAATATGCCTAAAAAGAGATACCAAAACCAAGGGGCGTCTTCAGGTGCAACAACTATTGCGGATTCAATTATAACGTCCACTGGGACCGAATTCTCAAGTTCCCCGTCGCTAACTGCAACGGTCACAATTTCGCTTTCTATGCCGTCGGGATAATCAAAGATCAAGATATGGCCAACAACAATCACATAATCACTGTCGACACTCACGATCAGATTTTCTAAGTTATCGTCAATATCACTCAGATATTGGCTTATATCCAACACCCAAGTATTGCCCTCTTCACCTTCCTGGTCAGGTATTGGAGAGATTGTTGGGGCATCGTTCACCGGGATTACCGTCACTTTGATTATGCATTCCACCAACGCCCCGGAATCGTCAGTAGCTCTAAAAGTCACATTCTCTGAACCTGACCAGTTTGCAGGCGCAGAGAAATCCACACTGGCGTTGGGGTTTAAAGTTACGTTTATCATATCCTGTCCGCTTGTATATATAAGAAAAGGATCGTCGATGTCAATGAAGAAGAGGAGAACGTTAAATGCGTTGATCACCTCGGTATCTTCCTTAAATGAAACGTCTGGGATCGACATGATAAGTTCAGGTGGATAATCATCAGAAACTGTGATGTTGATGGTGGTGAAGTTTGAATCTAAGCCATCGTTAACCCAGATCTGAAGCTGGACAGTGGTTCCATTCATCGATTCCGGGAGGTTGATGATCATGCCTAGATTGTTGTTTGGATCGACTTTTATACCAGACATGTTCAATCCTGTATTAGGATCGATAAAGTTCAGCATCAGCTCATCGTCAGCATCATCCTCATCACTGATGTAAGGCCGTAAATTGAATTTATAGTCCTGGTCGAATCTCACCACGAGGTCGGGGACATCTGAGATTGACGGTGCATCGTTCACCGGTAGGACTGTGATAAGCACTATATCCTCCACTCTCGCTTCGCTCGGATCCAAGGCATTAAATGTCACGGTCTCAGAACCGTACCAATCTAAAGGAGCAGTAATGTCCACAACATGCGTAACAGGATCAATGTAAATAGTCACCTTGGAATGACCCGTGGCATAGAACAAAGCATCGCCGTCAGGGTCGGAGAAATAGTCATCCAGGTTGTACACACCCTCTACTGTCTCACCTTCGTAGAGTGTGACATCAGGTAGTTCAACTTCAAGCTCGGGCACCCAATCTTCAGAGACCCTGACAACAACGATTGTGGACATTGACCCTCCGTCTGCATCTGTAACCGTCACCAAGACCGCTACAGTCGCACCCAACATGCTCTCAGGATAAAGGAAGGTGATGGCCAGGCCATCAATTGTAGTATGTTCCGGGTCGTCAGTTGTGAGGATCAGCTCCTCCTTGGGAGTTTCGATATCACTCACATAGTTAGTAAAAATATAGGTGTACCCTGCGTCATAATGAACAGTTATTGGGTTAATGGCCTCGATTTTCGGCCTGTCGTTCACTGGTGTGATGTTGACCCACAGTTTTTGAAAGCATGTTCCGCCACTGCTGTCAACAAGCCATAGTGTTACTTCATCGTTTCCAAAAGCGTTCTCTACAGTTATGAAGGTGAATATGTCATCGGTGCTGTTCATGCCTGTTACAGTGTACAAGGAAGTATTTACACCGATCAGGTACCATGTTAAATTCACATCAGAATCCTCAAGGTCCGATTCATAGGCTGTCAGGTCCAAGGTCCAGGGTGCAGAATCCTCTGGCCTGATTTGGTCGGGCACTGGGGTTACGATAACAGGAGGGGTATTTGTGGTGTTCTGGACTATTAAGGAGGCATAACCCTCGGTCACAGAGTAGTTCCCAGAGCCTTTGTATTTTGCCCAGATGCCGTAAGAGCCATAACCCAGAGTGGGGGTATAGGTCACCTCGACATATCCGCTGATGTCCGTATTGTCTGAACCTACAAGTTCGCCACCCTCAAAGATGCTGTTTTGGTTCCTATCCACATAGAATTCGACGTTCTGATTGGAGAGGCTGCCACCATCCTCATCTTCAAGGATTGCGTTTAGAGTTACACTTCCCCCTTCCTCTATGAGATTATCCTGGGCGGTGATCGCAGCAGGTTTTTGATTCACAACAAGGGCTGCGGTGGAGTTCGAAACGACATATCCAGTGCCTTGATATGATGAAATATATGAATATGCACCTGGGACTATCATTGCAGTATAGCTCAATGAAACCGTGCCGTTGATCAAGGTCTGGCTTGTACCAACAAACTCACCTGCCTCATAAATTCCATTATTATTTATATCAATATAGAATGCAACGTCCGCTCCCGCCACCGGGGTTCCGTTCTCAGTCAGCGTTGCATTCAAAATTATATTATCTGAGTACTCAACTGTTTTGTCGAAAGATGTCAAAGTGGCAGTTCTCTGTTGGACATCCGGAGCATCGATTTCCGATGTCACTATTGCCCAATCAGCAATTGTATCGTTTGCTGCAAAATGGAAGGTGTAGTATGTGCCAAGCGGGATACCGGTGATATCGAAATAGTATATTTTACCATCAGAATAATCCATATCTAATGGATCAGCTTCAAATAAATCGTAAACATCCAGACCGGTAATGTTTACTGTGATGATGTCGGGTGCATGATCATCTAAATCTGTGTAGGTCACTGTGAAGTTGAACCATGTATCAGTATATCCGGAGGTTGGATCCACTCCTTCAGCAGATAATGTTGGGGCTCTATTAAGCACATCAGGTCCATCCATTTCCGGTCCCTCCGCCCAATCTCCAATGGTGTCGTTAGCTGCAAAATGGAAGGTGTAGGATGTGCCAAGGGGTATACTGGTGAGATTGACATAGAATGTTTTTCCATCTGTATAATCAGTGTCTGAAGGGTCATCCTCGAATAAACCATAAATACCCAGGCCTGTGATATTCACAGTTATTATTCCTGGTGCATGGTTGTCTAGGTCTGTGTAAACCACGCTGAAGTTGAATCCAGTATCAATATATCCTGCAGCCGGAGAAACCTGCGGTGCGGACAGTGAGGGCGCTCTATTGATCACCAAGGGCAGGAATATCTCGCCTGTTTCGGACCAGTTGCCATCTGTATCATTGGCAGCGAAATGGAATGAATATGTACCGTTTGATAGTGTTGTGTTGTAATAATATTCCTTGCCATCAGCATAATCCATATCAGAAGAGTCAACCTCTATAAGATCGAAAATTCCACCTGAGGGACCTGTTAGATTCAATGTGAGGTTATCGGGAGTATGGTTATCCTTGTCCATGTAGGTCACAGTGAAATTGAAGTATGTAAGGTCCGTCCCTAATACCGGATCGACACTGGGGGAAAGCAGGACTGGTGGCGTGTTTAAAACCTGCGGCCCGGGGATTTCAGCGGTTTCGGTCCAGTTCCCCATCGTATCGTTGGCTGCGAAATGGAAGGAATAAGAGGTGCTATTCATGAAGCCTGAGATATTGAGGAAGTACTCCTTACCATCCGTGTAATCGGTATCGAACGGATCGAGCTCGATCATATCAAGGATTCCATAGTTCGTGATGTTGACCGTGAGTGTATCTGGTGCATGATTGTCCAAATCTGTGTATGTCACAGTGAAGTTGAACCAAGTATCGTTGTATCCCATTGTGGGATCGACTTGCTCCAAAGAAAGTATCGGCACCCTGTTGAGAACATCCGGTCCATCTATCTCCAGATCTTCCATCCAATCCCCAATTGTATCGTTAGCCGCAAAATGGAAGGTGTAGGATGTGCCAAGCGGAATACTGCTGATATTGACATAATATGATTTTCCGTCGGTATAATCAATATCTAAAGGATCGACCTCAATTAAATCGTAATTACCTAGGCCTGTGATGTTCACGGTTATGGTATCTGGTACATGATTGTCCAAGTCCGTGTAAACCACTGTAAAGTTGAATCCTGTATCAATATTGCCCACTGCAGGGTTGACCTGCGGGGCAGATAGCGAGGGAAGTCGATTAAATACCTCAAATCCTAAGATACCGCTTTCACTCCTGTTTCCATCAGTGTCATTGGCAGCGAAATGGAATGAATAAGAGCCAACAGAGAGACCCGATATGTTGTAGTAATACAGCTTTCCATCGGTATAATCGGTATCTGAGGGTTCGACCTCCATCAGACCAAAAATCCCGCCTGAGGGGCCCGTAAGGTTCAATGTTATATTCTCAGGAGCTTTATCGAATGGATGGGAGTAGTTCACTGTGAAATTGAACCAGGTATCTGTATAGCCTGAGGCCGGTGCAACACCTGAGTCTGTAAGTGTCGGCTGGGATATCCCGACCAAGGGTGCGTTGATCTCAATTGTCTCATCCCAAAAGCCTAGAGAATCGTTAGTTGCAAAATGAAACGAATATGTGCCATTCGATAATGTCGTGTTGTAATAGTATTCCTTACCATCGGTATAATCCATATCAGAAGAGTCAACCTCCATAAGATCGTATGCTCCACCTGAAGGGCCGGTGAGATTCAATGTGAGGTTATCGGGTGGATGGTTGTCCATGTCCATATAGATGACCGTGAAATTGAAGTAGGTAATGCTCGTTCCCATTAGCGGATCAACAGCGGGAGAAACCAGGATGGGGGGAGAGTTTAAAACCTGCGGCCCTGGGATCTCAATTGTTTCGGTCCAGTTCCCAATCGTATCGTTTGCTGCAAAATGGAAGGAATAAGATGTGCCGTTCTGGAAGCCCGAGATGTTGATGAAGTATGATTTTCCATCGGTGTAATCAACATCCAAGGGATCAGCTTCAATCAAGTCATAGATCCCCAGGCCTGTGATATTCACAGTGATATTGTGGGGTGCATGATTGTCGAGATCTGTATATATCACCGAGAAGTTGAAGCCTGAATCAATGTACCCCAAAGCAGGATTTACCTGGGAAGCAGACAGCCATGGAATACTATTTACCACCGACGGCCTGAATATCTCGTTTGTTTCTGTCCAGTTTCCATCGGTATCATTTGCAGCGAGATGGAATGAATAGGAGCCAATAGTCAGACCTGACATATTATAGAAATACTGCTTGCCATCAGCATAATTAATATCCAAGGGGTCGACCTCCATCAAACCAAAAATCCCGCCTGATGGCCCTGTAAGATTCAGTGTGATAATTTCAGGAGCTTTATCGAATGGATGAGAGTAGTTCACTGTGAAATTGAACCAGGTATCATTAAAACCTGTAATTGGTGCGACTCCGGGGCCTGTAAGAACTGGCTTTGAGACCGGGGGTGCTCCATGCTGGAATAGGTATGCTTTACCTGTATCTGTTTTGCCTCCATCATCGTAATACGGTGCCCCCACAATTACTTCCCCAAGGCCATCACCATTCATATCTCCGGCACCGGACACGGCCCAGCCAAAGCTACCTCCAGAAGCTTTCCCTGTCAATATAACATCAGCTTTTTTGTCAAGCGTTGCGGAACCATAGTAAATATAAGCCCTTCCTATTTGGATTTCATCACCGTCTATATTACCTAAAGCAACCGATGTTACGCTCTGGGTGGCCGTATAAACAGTGGTCTGGCTCCATACACTTCCGTTCCCATTTGTATTGTCGTGGAAAATGACTTCATTATTCTTATCACCAGTAACTATATCAAGGTAACCGTCCCCATCCATATCACCTATGGCAACGGACAGCACGTCGCTGGTAGTTGTGTAAACAGTGGTCTGGTTCCAGGTACTTCCATCTCCATTGGTATTATCGTGGAATATGACATTAAAATCTCTATCACCAGAGACAATATCAAGGTCCTCGTCCCCGTCAATATCACCTAAAGCAACAGAAAACACCTCCATGATGGCTGTGTAAACAGTAATCTGAGACCAGGAACTTCCATCCCCATTGATATTATCATGGAATATGACATTGAAATCCTTGTCACCTGAAACAATATCAAGATCCCCATCCCCATCTATATCGCCAATAGCAACAGTAAACATGTCCGAGATGGCCGTGTAAACAGAAATCTGAGTCCAGGAACTTCCATCGCCATCTGTGTTGTTGTGGAAAATGACGTTGTTATTCGCGTCACCAGAAACGATATCAAGATCCCCGTCTCCATCTATGTCACCTAAAGCAACTGACTCTACGGAATTGAGAGTCGTGTAAACAGTAATCTGAGTCCATGCACTTCCATCGCCATTTGTGTTGTTATGGAAAATGACATCACCAGTCTGGTCACCGGAAATAATATCAAGGTCCCAGTCGCCATCTATATCACCTATAGCCACGGAGTAAATATTCTGGGCAGCTGTATAAACAGTGGTCTGGCTCCAAGAACTTCCATCTCCATTTGTATTGTCACTGAAAATGACATTATTTTCCATATCGCCAGAAACTATATCAAGGTCCTCGTCTCCGTCTATATCGCCTATTGCAACGGTGTATACGTTCTGGAAAGCCGTGTAAACAGTGGTCTGGCTCCAGGTACTTCCATTTCCATTTGTATTGCTGTGGAAAATGACATTATTTCCTACATCACCAGAAACAATATCTAAATCAGTGGTAAACATGGGAGCCCCCACGATAATGTCGTCGTAACTGTCGCCGTTTACATTGCCTGCGCAGGACACGGAGTAACCGAACATTTCGCCAGTGTTCTCACCCGTAAGCGTGACGCTCGCGCTATCACCATCGGTTAGATTGATATACCTATCGCCCGCACTTTCAGTTTTTATGTAGATACCGTTAAAGATGTAGGCCGCCCCAGTTGCACTGTTGTTCAAAGGTGCACCAACAATCACATCATCATATCCATCGTTATCCACATCCCCCGCACCCGATACCGACCACCCGAAGTTATCGCCCGATAGACTGTTGATGGTAACATTTGCATTCCCGGCATCGATAACCCCGCTCAGGCTCGTATTGCCAAAGAAAATGTATGCCTTGTCCGCTCCAGGGCCCCCTACAATCATGTCATCGCAGTTATCCTTATTCGCATCCCCAGCACCTGAAACCGAGAAACCGAACCTGTCAGCAATGGATTGACCTATAAGTGTAACATTTGCATTGCCGGTATCGATAATAATTCCGTCACTTTGGTTCCCATAGAAGACGTAGGCTGCCCCCGTATTGCTGTTGTTTTTAGGAGCCCCCACAATCACATCATCGTAATCATCATAATTTATATTACCAGTATCTGAAACCGAAGATCCGAACTCATCCCCCAGAGCTCCTCCTCTAATGGTTACGTTCGCATCTGTAGAATTGATTAAGAGAGGCATCGAAGCATTGCCGTAGAAGATGTATACAGCACCAGTGTCGCTGTTGCGCCCGGGTGCACCAATTATTACATCGTCGAATGTATCATTATTCACATCCCCTGCACCAGAAACATCCCATCCGAATTCGTCACCCTGGGCACTGCCGTTAAGCGTTACATTTGCCTCTCCCACTGCAAGGTCTCCCGTGAGCCAGGGACCTCCAAAGAAAATATACGTCCTGCCTCTGGCACTATCATAACCTGGTGCACCTGCGATTATATCGTCGTAACCATCTCCGTTCACATCCCCGGCGCTTGACACATTCCATCCAAAATAATCGTACTGGTTACTGCCTGTTATCGTGGCTTTCGGGCTTTCGCTTTCCGCTCTCAAAGGAGAGGAAAAAATGACAGTAAAAGGAATGAGGATAAGAAAGACAATAAGAATCAGGCTGATATAACGGTCCTTTAGGTCTTTCCTCTGTCTCAATTCAATCCCCCTGAGGCTTTTTGCCTTTTTCTTTCCCCACATATCGTGGTTAGCTTATACTCGTAGCGGGTCTTTCTCCTGGTTCTCCCCTAAATTCGTACCCATTTTCTCTCCTATTCTAGAACATCGAATATATTTGTTTGTATTAATAGTTTAGTAATATATGTCAATTTAGTTATTTATGTCAATAATGATAATAATGGTAGTTTATGATAATAACGGGCGTTTTTTATCAAAACTGATAATAAAACAGTGATGTTATATGCTAAAATCTCACATAATAACTCATTCTCCTGGGAGATTCGATTTTTAGAGTATAGTACTTCTCCGAACTTCTGCTTTATTGCTACGATTGTGGATTCGACATTAAACCGTTTATGATAATGTGAATCAAATCCATCTCATTGAAGTTGGGATAAATGGTACGCCTTCTCCACAATCATAAGGTTATGTAGGGGCAAAATACGGTTTTCTTACTTAAGACACCTTATAAAAAATCATAGGATTTGTGTTAGTTAAAATTACCAATTTTGATAACCAATTTTGATATTACGACCCTAACTTTTTAAAAGAAGAAAAGAAAATGTTTGTACGAGCAATAGTTTGACAACGTATGTGCAGAGGTTTACTCATGTTAAGAGTAAAACCATTTAGATTTAAGCTGTGTTTAATAGGTGAGTGTGCTGTTGGGAAGACGAGTTTAATCAGAAGATTCGTGTCCGATCAGTTTGATGATAGATATGTGGCTACCATTGGGACAAAAATTACAAAAAAGGAAATAAAGGTTCAACACCCTGATAATGGTGGGTTGCTGGATGTTGGCCTCCTTATATGGGACATTATGGGCGTACACGGTTTTTATCAGGTTCTACAGGAGGCGTATTTCTATGGGACTCAAGGAATAATCGCAGTATGCGATATCACAAGGGAAAATACATTATTAGATTTGGATAGTTGGATGGATGCGGTTCACAGTGTTACAGAAGGAATTCCAACGGTGTTCCTTGGAAACAAATGCGATTTGATGGATAAGCAAGAATTGGATTTAGATGAGCTTAAAAGCTTTGCATCGGGATATGAGAAAGCCGTGCCTTACCTCTCCAGTGCAAAAACAGGGCTCAACGTCGAGCTTGCCTTTAAAACTTTAAGTGAGAAAATTTTAGAGATGTACTTTAATTAAAGTTGGCAACATAGGGGCCTTTTGCATCTTGGTTTTGAAGGGTCAGGGTGGGCGGAGGGGGTTAGGTAGCAGGCTTGTATTAACATCCTCGAGCGCAATTATCCCAAAATTTAAATACGAAAACGTAAGTCTATATCCTGATGGCAGATGTTGACATCAAATCCACGCTTCAGCTCCTTGTAGTGGTGGTATTTGTAGTTATCGTCATTATCTTGCTGGTGAGAATCATGTTTAAGCTCCGCAAAGGCCCAAAAGTCAAGAAGAAGAAGGAAGCACGGGTTTTGGAGGCAGTTTCCTCTTCTCCTGATTCTGACGTCATATTCAATTCAATCGTATCCACAAAAAGGATCGCTGCCGATCTTAAAAGAAGGGGTATTGGGGTAAGCAAGGCCTACGAATTAATAAGGAAGGCTGAAATGGAATACGAGCAGGAAAGGGTGGGAGAAGCCAAGTTCCACATAGAGGATGCAAAAGAGATGTTATTGAGATCGAAGAGGGAATGGGATGGGAAAACAGGCTTCGATGTGGTTCCCTCAACACCATCGGCTCAGCCAAAAACAGGTTTCAGGGAGACCGTGGATCTAGCAGCAGAGGAGGATCTAGGAACTCCAGAAGAGGAGATCCCGGAGCTTAAGAAAACCTTAGGGAAAAAGCCTGATAACTACCTTCCATCGAAATTCACCATATCATTGGCACAGACGGCGATAGAGAACGCCAGCAACGCGGAGGCTGATGTTGGAGAGGCTCAGAGAATACTTATGGATGCCAAGGCCTGCTTCGCAAGGGAAGATTACGATGGTGCATTCAAGTTGGCTTTGGACTGCAAGAGGGTGGCAGAGGAATGTCTTGGCGTGGCTCCGGAGGGAAAGAAGAAGGAAAAAGTGCTCTCAGACCTGGCCACGATATCGGCGGAAGCAGAGGAGCAAAAAATTTGCTCGATATGCGGTGAAAGGAAGGTACCCTACGTTTGCATCGAGGTCAAAGACGGTGAGGAGGCAACTTGCCAGGAATGCTATGAGATAAGTGTCGGGAGGATAACGAAAGCCGAACCTTCCGCCCCCGCGGTTGCCAAGGAGAAAGCAGAGGAGCTAAAGGAAGAAAAAGAGAAGAAAAAGCCTGAAGAAATGGAAAAAACGGTGGAGGAAGAGGAGCAGCACTACTGCCCGAACTGCGGTGCGAAGGTGAAGGCCGAGGATGTGTTCTGCGGAAAATGCGGCAAACCGGTT
>CBDUXN010000121.1:0-11028 GCA_965371185.1 uncultured Thermoplasmata archaeon | reverse complement strand
AAGATTTGGAACGCTGACACAGGCAGCGAGCTTAGAACCCTCACCGGGCATAGTGGTTCGGTGTACTCAGTCGCGTGGTCGCCGGACGGCACAAAGCTCGCTTCCGGCTCTGTTGATGACACGATCAAGATTTGGAACGCTGACACAGGCAGCGAGCTTAGAACCCTCACCGGGCATAGTGATTGGGTGCGCTCAGTCGCGTGGTCGCCGGACGGCACAAAGCTCGCTTCCGGCTCTGATGATGACACGATCAAGATTTGGGACGCCAACACAGGCAGCGAGCTTAGAACCCTCACCGGGCATAGTAATTGGGTGTACTCAGTCGCGTGGTCGCCGGACGGCACAAAGCTCGCTTCCGGCTCTTTTGATGACACGATCAAGATTTGGAACGCTGACACAGGCAGCGAGCTTAGAACCCTTACCGGGCATAATGGTTCGGTGTACTCAGTCGCGTGGTCGCCGGACGGCACAAAGTTCGCCTCCGGCTCTTTTGATGACACGATCAAGATTTGGAACGCCAACATAGGCAGCGAGCTTAGAACCCTTACCGGGCATAATGGTTCGGTGCGCTCAGTCGCGTGGTCGCCGGACGGCACAAAGTTCGCCTCTGGCTCTGTTGATGACACGATCAAGATTTGGAACGCTGACACCGGGTTAGATTTAGCTGGCTACAACATTTACAGGTCGCTGACAAACGGTTCTGGTTTTGTAAAAATAAACACAAATCTGATAACAGATACAACTTATCTAGACACAGGACTTACTAATGGCACAGCATATTATTACAGGATCACCGCCGTGAATAATGCATCAAATGAATCTCCCTTCTCTTTGATAGTTGATAAAACTGTCGAGGCAGATGCTGACGGAGATGGTGTTGTGGACAATAACGATGCTTTCCCGAATGACCCTGCAGCTAGTATAGACTCAGACGGTGATGGCTATCCTAATGAATGGAATAGTGGTAAAACCCAATCAGATTCTACAACAGGTTTGAAGATAGATATCTTCCCAAATGATCCAAAAGAATGGGCAGATAGTGATGGTGATGGCGTAGGCGATAATTCAGATTTCCTTCCAAACTTCAATAACAACATATTTTACGCAATCCTTGCCTTAATCGCAATTCCTTTCGTGATCTTAATGATGATTATTATTCTTATCAGGAAAAAATCAGAAATCGAGGAGAAAGAAGCCTATATAGATATCCAGAGTGAAATCGTCGAATTAGAATCCGAAATACAAGAAATGAAGGAAAAAGGTATCAAGACAGAAGAGTTAGAGAAAACCCTCAACGAGATGAAAGACCAACTCAGACAGTAAGAAAACGTATAAAAATTTAATTTTATAAATTTCCGAGGATTAAACCAATCTCAGAAAGGTTTTTATTTATATAGTGTATTGGATAACTGAAAGGGGGTTAAGTGGGGCGAGATAAAATGGTTGATCAACGAAGAGGTGCACGAGAACATGATAGAAAAAGAGGCAGATCCTTCTTATATTGGCTTTTAACTGCGAATATTTTATTTTATTCCAGCCTAACGATTGGCATTTGTTTCGTTTCAAACATGCCTGTTGCTTTTGCTGGTGAGCCAGATTACATTATATTAACAAACAAACCGAACGGAACAGAACTGACAACGGTAAACCTCCCAGTTGGTGGACAGATTACAGCATATGCTTCTGCCTACATGAGTGATAGTTATATCGGCTTATGGGAAGTGAATTGGACTGCTGATAATCCAAGTTTGGGATCTTTCAACAATTTGACTGGCACATCATCAACCTACACCGCTGGGACGGATCCAGGCACAGTGGATATAAACGGCACCAACGAGCTAAATCCAAACTGGGCTGATAACTTTACGGTAGTTATATTAGACCCAACGGTGGATTACATTGAGATTAGAGATTCTCCAGACGGTTTGGGAGATATCGTCACCTCTGGAACTTATTCATATTCTGAGATTGATACCTTCTACGCTGCTGGGTTTAACAATACATCGAGTTATGTTGAGGATGTTGAGGCAGTTTGGGAAAGCGATTATCCTTCAGTAGGTCAGGTCACTTCGCCGGGCATATCCACGAACTTTGAAGCACAATTGGTAGAAGTAGATAGCACATGTACAGTCACCGCCACTTATAATGGTAGTATTGTCAATTCAACAGGATTATTATCAGTCCTTGCTCCGTTAACCGATTATGTCAAGATTAGAAGTGCTGACAACGGTGGAGGGGTATCTCTATCCGATCCTGCCAACTGGCCAACCTATCTAAAAGGTTCTATCGCGACATATTACGGTGCAAAATACAACAATACTGTTGGATATTTTGGCCCGGTACCTGTAACTTCAACATGGTACAGTAACAATACAGACATTGTTCAGGTAACGAGTCCAGGCAACAAAACTACAGTCACATGCAGTGACATGAACAGCGGCTGGGTTTGGGTGACATTGGACGACCAGCAGGGCCATACAGATCAAACGAAAGTTACTGTTTTGGATTTGACAGTGGATTATATCCAGATCAGGGATGCCCAAGGTGGAGGGGGAAATGTGGTTAGCAATCCAAGTTATCCTGTCGGATATGGAACTACATTCTATGGTGCGATGTATAATAATTCTTTGGGCTATATTGGAGATGTCCCATCGGGTTCAACTTGGGTAAGTACAGATTCTGGAATAATAAGTGTCTCAAGCCCAGGCACCTCCTCATCAATAACCTGCAGCAACACCAACTGGGGAACTGTGACGATAACTCTAGATGACAGTATGGGACATGACAACACCACTTACGTAACTGTGCTTGAACCCACTATCGACTACATCCAGATCAGAGGTGCGCCTAGTGGAGGGGGAAATATCGTCAATACTGGCACATACTCTGTTTTCGAAGGGGATGTCTTTTATTGTGCTGGATATAACAGTACAGCAGGTTATGTAAAAGATGTAACAGCGGACTGGTTGAGTGATGATACAGAAGTAATCCAGGTCGACCCTATAGGGATTTGGACGAACTTTACCGCGAATCAAGTGGCAACTGATAGCACCTGCACAATAACTGCAACTTACAATGGATCTATAAGTTACTCCACGACGTTATTGGTTTTAGCTCCAAGAGTTGACTACATACAAATAAGAAATGAAAGCGGTGGATTGGGAGATGTAGTCACCACCGCGGTGTTTTATCTTGAAGGGGTGGATTCGGACACTTATTACTGTGCAGGTTATAACCTTACCGTGGGATACATAGGCGATCTGCCGGCAGATTGGGAAGTAACAGGCGGTATTGGCGTGGTGAATCCAGAGACAGGCAACTCCACGCAGTTTACAGCGACAAATGAAGGGGATGGCGGTATATCCGCTACCACCCCTATTGGAGGGATAACCTATTCAACAGGTACTATAACCGTAAATTCAGCCGAGGATGAGACCCCACCTGCAACTCCTACAGGTTTGAGAGTTTATACTGTATCTGGGGGAGGCGCGTTGAGGCTGACCTGGGATGCAAACACAGACAGTATAGTTGGCTATAATATCTACAGAGCAATAGCAAACGGCACTGTTTATGTTAAGGTTAATTCTGAGCCTGTGAACGATACTGAATATGTGGATACCGGGCTCGAGAATGGAACAACGTATTACTACCACATTTCAGCTGTAGATGAATTGGACGACATATCCTCTCCCTCTCCGACGGTTCATATGACTGTAAGCGCGGATTCCGATGATGATGGCGTAATTGACGACACTGAAACAGCGCAAAACATCAATAACTTGATATTATATGTGGTTATTATCCTAATAATCGTGATAGTAATAGCCGCCTTCCTTATCTCAAAATCTAAGAGCGTGGAGAAAAGAATCCGTGAAAAGGTTCAGAAAGAGGCAGCAGAGTTAGAATCCGAAATACAAAAAATGAGGGAAAAAGGCGTTAAAACCTCCGAAATCGAGAAAATATTGCAGGATACCAAAAGTCAATTAGGGGAGACAGATGTTCAAGAAAAAAACTAAGTTGTATTCGAACATTTCGACTAAGCTCTCGGGAGCAAAAAATCTTGCCCAACAGACCAATTACCAATGGGAGCAAGCAAAAAGAACCATTGAAATTGCCAGGAAAATAATCGAGGAAGAGAAAGAGAAAAATATCAATGTCGAATCCATTTCACCCAGTTTTGAACAGGCCAAGCATCTTTTCAACAGCGGTAATTATGTTAAATCAAAAGAAATGGCTGATTATGTATTGAGGGTCGTCTCCGAGATTGAGAATCAATGGAGAGGAGCTAAAGGAGCAATAAACAGCATCAACGAGCTCATCGAGAAAGCAAACTCAAAAGTTATACCTTTAAGCGAGGAGAAGAAAAGAGAAAGTAAAGAAATTCGGAAACTATTCGACTCAGGTAGGTACGGGGAATGTATGGAGCTCTACCGAAAAGTACAATCTGACATTCTTTCTGAAATAAAGGCATACGATCAAGCCTCGATGGCAATTGATGAGGCAAAAAAGGTTTTACAATCTGCGGAGGAAAGCGGGGTTTCACCTTCCCATGATCATATCAATGATGCTGTTGCCGCCTTTCAGAATCAAGATTATGATGTCGCGGTTAATTATGCGAACACGGCAAAACATGAAGTCGAGAAGTTAATGTCCAAGCTGAATGATGCAAAAGAAACTATCCAGACCTGTTATAATTCCCTGCAAATGGCGGAGGGATACATTTTTTTAGATGATATAAAACAACTGGTTGAAGACGCAAATATCGCCCTAGCCGAGAGTAACTACGATAAGGCGATTACCCTCGCAAGAAGTTGTGAGGAGAATGCGCAAAGGTTGATAAGGGAAGGAAAACCCATAATCTCCATAGCATTGCCTGCGGACCTGCAGCCCAAAATCTACAATCGATGTGCAGTTACCGTGACCAATAGCGGAAAAGCTCACGCAAAGGAGGTGAATATTAATCTCACTGGCAAAATTGAAACCATGGGTTTATCCACCATACCTCTACTGAAGGCAAATGAGAGCACTGTGCTGGAGTTTGCATTGAAGTCTGATGTTGAAGGCAGCATCCCAGTGAATGTAACGGTGAATTGCGTTAATGCAGCAAATGACGAGCCATATTCAATAGAAGAATCCACATGGCTCAATATCGGTGCGGTTACCGGAGCCAGGGGCATTTCTGAGGCAAAGATCCTGAGAGAAACCGAGTTCTTTAGAGGCTTTATCAGGATGAAGGTCGCCGTTCAAAATGATATGTCTTCGGTTCTCACGGATGTCTCTTACAAACCCATATTCGACGAGAAGGTTCTGAGACTCAATCATATAGAACCAGATTATATCATGAAATACGGAGAAATCCGATTAGGCAACCTCAACCCCAAGGAAAGAAAGACGATTGCGATTTATTTTGATCCGATGATGTGCACCAATTCCAATATAGACGGAACGGTTTCATATAAAGACGCCGGAGGGAATTTTAAAACAGGTACCATGAGGGCAATGGAGGTTAATATCATCTGCCCGATATTTTTCACCGAAGAGACAGCAAATCCAGCAATGCTCATAAATCTGGTTAAAAATGTACTGAAGCATCAAGACAGTAAGGTTTACAATATACCGCAGGACTTAACATCCTCAAAGGCCTTTGAAATAAGTAAAGAAGCGATACAACAGCGCGACATTAAGCACATCAGGGATTTCCGCCAGAAATCTCCTTATGTTGCCGAGTCATGGTATTATGGCGTGACAAAGGTCAAGCAAAATCAGATGGTGATTAGGTCCGAGATCAGGGAAGAGACGAACAGCATCCAGATATTTGTGGCAAGCTCTGATGAGAAGGCTTTGACAGGTCTGCTTGCGGAGTTGGGCCACAATCTGGATTCGGCCCTGAAAGAAAAGGGAATAACTCAACCTATTCAACAGGTTACGAATATAACGATAAAGGACAGTATAGTTCAGAGGAGCAGCCTGCTCTTTGGCACGGGGGAGGAGGAAGAGGGGGAGACTGAGATAGAAGACAGTGTGGTCAACAAACCGAAGAGAGGCAGGCCGAAAAAGAAGGGTAAGAAATCCAAGGACAAACAATAAATTATTATTATAAAGATGCATACCAGGGTATAACTCTCAGTCGAGGGGGGATAAAAATGGTTTCCTTAATAAGGAAGGGCTTAGATATAACAAAAGACGTTGCGCAAAAAGGCGTGGATATTGCAAAGAAGCCATTGGGTGTATTGGACCAGAGGCGAGGTCAAGGAGAGCCTGAATCTAAGCGAGAAGGGAATATGAAACATTATTTTTGCTCGCTCTGTAGAACTAGTTACGGTCCGGTAGAGGCAGGACTATCCGATCGCTTCCATCCTATAAAGACCCTTAAAGGCATTACAAGTTTCGTAATAAAACCTGAAGAAGGACTTCCCATAAACCTGAGAAAATGTCCCAAATGCAATGCCTGGATATGCGGCAATTGCTGGAATATTGAAAAATATAAGTGTAGGAGATGTGAGCCTTACACTGAGGTTTTGGACATACCAGAAGGCTATCCAAACCTAAGAACAGATTATTCAAATTTCAAGCAGGAATTCTACTATTCCTGCGATCGTTGTGCTCGAGAATATGGCTCCGGGGCAAGAAAAGAGGATCACGTCAGATTTCTTCATAAATGCCCTGAATGTGGCATATGGTCCTGCAATTACTGCTGGAACGCCGAGAGGGGTAAATGTCTTAACTGCGCACCATCATTTGATCCCGAAGTGCGTTTTGAGAAATCCCTTGCCACGAGATTCATGGAGCAGGCGATTTTTATATGCAGCCAGTGCAGACAAGAGGTCGGCTCTGTATCAAAAAAGAAATGGAAGGCAGGGGATGAGAAAAAGTACCTTGTTCAATGCTCTAATTGCGGGAAGTGGGTCTGTGGCGATTGCTGGAACGAGGAGGAAAGACAGTGCAGACTTTGTAAACCGTTTTCCTCACCTGAGACCAGGACTGAGAGAAAAGGAGTAAATGAATACGTGTTTTTTACCTGTGCTCTTTGTCGGAAGGAGCATGGTCCAATAAATCAGAAAGACTGGAGGGAGATGGCCAAGACGGGATTCAGAGCAGTGGGTGTTGTTGGTTCTGTTACAGGCAATCCAGCCTTAGTTGCCACCGGTTATTTGGGCACCGCAGCGGCAGGAAAAGGCAGTACAACAGTATCAATAGCGACGATAAAGCGCAAATCAATTAAAGAAATCGATTATACAAAGAGATTTCTGGCCAGATGTCCGCAATGCAAGAGATGGGTATGCTTGAATTGCTGGGACAAGTTGAGAGGACAATGCAACCATTGTGAGCATAAATCAGAGATCGAGGAGGAGAGCAAGTTTGTTCCACCAACCTATGTTGCTGCTGGGGATATTTATGAAGGAAATAAGATTGATGTTAGGGACAGCGTTATTTCGCATTCAGATATTGGTGGAAAGGGTGAGGGCGATACAAATGTCCAAAGCAGTATTGTGAGTAGGAGTAGCATCGGTGAGGAGGCTGTGACCGAGGAAACTACCAGGCTACAATGTTCGAGTTGTGGTGGGGAGTTACAGGAGGGATGGAAGGCATGTCCGAGTTGTGGGGAGTCTATTGTGAAGAGGTGTTTGGGGTGTGGTGAGGTGGTTGAGCAAGGATGGAGGGTTTGTCCCTATTGTGGGGGTGGATTATAAAAAGGCTTAATTTGCGACCTGTGCTACTAGTGGGGTCATGCTATGAAAAAGGAAGCCATTGGGTTGGGAATATTTCTGTTGATAATAGGATTAATAATGATTCTTTTTTGGTGGCCGCTAATCGATTTCGAAACAAAAGATACTATCGAAGACGCTCGCGAAAATGCGAATGAGGGAGATACAATAAAATATATCGGGAAAGTAACTGCTAAATATGAATCTAACCATTATTTGTTGTATTCTGATGGGAGGCGCGAGTATTACTACAATATCGCGATTGATAATGGTGAATTTTCTTATGAACTATCCCCAGAGGAAAGTAAAAATATTAATATAAACGATACTGTATTAGTCACTACAAAGGTAGACGCTGAGGGGAATTTAGAAGTTCATAATGTTGAAAAAGTCCCGACACTTCTTGGAGCCGTTGGGGCTTTTACATTTGGTCCCGGGATAGTTTTAATAGTTATAGGAGCAATCTTTTCACCTATGCTCGACAATCGTAGGGAAGGGAAAAAGAAGCGAATAGCTGCTTTCCAATTAAAGAGCGATGTTGGAACAGACCTTACTAAGATACATACGGACATTTCCGAGCTTGAAAGTTTCGGTTTCGATGTGTCTCAGCTTGGTACAAGTTTAGAAGGGCTACAATCACGATTAGATAATCTACAATTTGGTATGACTATTAAATCTAAAGATTTACAGCTGGTAACAAAAAAATTGGACACAATAAAAGACGAAACCTTGAAGTTTAAGCGACAAGTTGATAAGGATTTGGTAAATATGGAAAAATTCCAAGGATGGTTATCAACTTCGTGCAATTTGACCTCTTTTAATAAAATCGACAAATCATTATACTCAGATTTATTGAGTCTTTATAATGAATGGAAAAAGATTATATGTGACCACTCGATCCAAAACCGAATGCTTGATTTAAATAGGAAAAAAGAGAAAACTCTGAACCTCATAGCAGGATATGATAAATTGACTGAACATGAGACAACCGCTACTAAAGAAGCAAAAGAGAAAATTAAATCCCTCAAAGAGGATGTAAGATCCTTGGAGGATGAGATTGAAACCTTATTGGAACTTGAAACTGAGCGGCAACATAATATCGTAGAAATAGACGATAGGGCTAAGTCGATAATATTGAATATAGATTATCCTGAAAAAGCAACTATACCTCCACGAGAAAAAGATTCAAAAACCAGAGAATCTAAAACTTACATCAAAGTTGCCGACGAAACTTGGATAGGAACTGCCTTATTACATTATGAAAATCCTAAACGAGAGTCATTTACAGTTCGTGAAATAGTTGATAGGGTTGCAAAAGAAAACATAAATGGTGAGTTAAGGCCTGGAATTCAAGTTCATGCTAATTTACATTGTGTAGCAAACAAGGCTCCTAATCCTGGTAAATACAGGATGCTTTATGAAACCGAGAAAGGAAGAAGAAGATTGTACAGGGAAGGTGACGATTATCACAAACACCGCGAAAGTGGGAAGATAAAGCCGCTTCCAAAAGACATACCCAAAGATTATTTACACCTGCTTAGATGGTATAATGAGGTGTATAACAAAATTGAAGCTAAAGGTGAGGGTGTAAAAATAATATCGATCTCAGAAGAAGAGAAAGAAGATTTCTCTCAGAAACCCACACAAAAAACAGCAACAAAACCTGTTGGATCATTTTCAGAGGTTTCCTCAAAATCTGGCATAAATTATGAACGGGCTCATATTATATATAAAATAAGGATTGAAAACAACACCTCAGAACCAATAGGTGAGATTTATATTAAACCCATTATTTCAAAGGAAATTTTCATAATAGATAAAGAGGAACGGATGATACCATTATTAAAAACAGGGGAAGCAAAAACTGTATCTTTTAAACTTAGACCCAAACATGAATGTGGTAATGTTGATATATCTGGAAACATTAGATATTTTGAATACAAGACAGAAGATTATAAAGACCTGAAAATTGAGCCAAAAAGAACAACGATTATATGTCCCATGATGAAAGTTATAAAAATCGATGAGAAGGATTGGTGGGATATCACAAGTAGGTTGATAAAAGTTGAGGAGACAACAGAAGATATTCCAATTAAAGGAAAGGTACTCTTCGACCTTGTTAAAGATGTATTGAGGGATCAGAATCTCTACATGCTTGAACCAAAAATTACCAAGGATGAGAATATATTTAGAGGGGTGGTAAGGTTCTACTGTGAAGGGGTTAAAGGATTGAAATATGGTATATATGTGGAGGTTATAGGCGGTTCTATCAGATCTAAACTTATTCTGAAAGCATATGCTGAGAATGAAGAGTCATTGATTGGTTTTTATCATTGTATTTTAGATGAGATACAGAAAAGAACAAATGTGAAAAAATATGTCTCTGAGGCAGTTATAGTGCAGGGAGATTATGTTGTTGGGGATAAGAAGGAAATAAAGGATAGTGTGATACATAGGTCAAATGTATGAGGAGGAACAACCATGCCAAAAAAATCGTTGATTGAGCAAGTTGCAGAGGAAAGAGAAGTTAAATTAAAAGAAGATGAGAGAAGGAAAGCCCTAGAAGAGAAAATGGAGCTCTGGAAAAAACAAGGATTTGTAATAACTCCGCTTACAAAGATAATAAAAAACGATTTAGATGAGGCTGAGAAGGAGTTCGAGCTCTATGAGGGTGCCTTAAAGAAACTCAAGGAGCTGAACAGGCAGTTCAATGCATTAAATGTTAAGGGTTTTAAATATGAGTCACAAGCCATTTTAACCAAACTCAAGGATCCTCGTGCTATTACAAAATTAGAGAAAGATATCTCCCAATTAAAAGAGAAGATCGATGCAAAAAGAAGAGAAGAAGAGAAGAAGCGAATGAAACTGGCCGAGATCGAGGCAAGAAAATTTGCAGAAGAAAGGAGGAAATTGGAGCTGGAAGCGAAACGCAAAGCAGATGAAGTCAAGGCTTTTGAGCTGGAAAAGCAGAAGAAAGAAGAGGAAACTAAGAGACTAAAAGCTGAGGCAAGTAAGTTGAAAGAGGAGCAGAAGAAGGCAAAAATCGAGGCCAGGAAGGCTGAGCAGGACCAAAAGAAACTGAAAATGGAAGCTAAGAAAAAGGAGGAAGAGAGGAAGAAACTGGAACTGGAGCTTGAGCACAAGAGGGAGGAGGAGCAAAGGCAGCGGGAGCTAATCTTGAAGCAAACCGCTGAGAAGCGAAGAATTGCAGAAATGGAGGCTACGAAGTTTGCTGAGGATAGGAGGAAGGTGGAGCTTCAGGTTCAGCACATAGTTAAGCAGTTGGATAGACTTGACTTGGAGACGAAGAAAAAGGAAGAGG
>CBDUXN010000120.1:0-11311 GCA_965371185.1 uncultured Thermoplasmata archaeon | reverse complement strand
CCTTGACAATTTCGTATATGTCCACAGCCTTTGCGCTCTTTCCCGTGCTGCCTTTCTCCACCCCGGGATGCGGCTGGAACCCTGTCATAGCGGTGGTCGAGTTGTCGAGAATGCTCAACACGAAATCATGCCCGGCATGAACAGCGTTTATCAGGCCTGGGATACCGGCATGGAAGAAGGTGGAATCCCCTATGAACGCTATGATATCCTGGTCTGTGGCCTTCGAGAAACCGCTTGCAGTGCCCACGCTGGAACCCATGCAGAGCACTATATCGGCTGTCTTCAGAGGGTCCTGGAGAACCAAGGTGTAACAGCCGATATCCATGGGAAAGATCGTGTCCTTGGACGTAACTTTTTTTGCTGCGTAAGCTGTGGCCCTGTGGGGGCACCCTGGGCAAAGTACGGGCGGACGGGCTGGCAGTGGGAGAGGTTCGATATTTGTTTTGTTTACATCGCTTTCTTTTATCTTTATATCTGGAAAATCCTCCTTGAGAATCCTAACCATACCTTCCTCCACGATGTCGGGGTTGAACTCTCCGAATTTTGGGAAATGCCCAGTTTCCTTTCCGTAGATCCTCACAGCGATGCCCTGCTCACCTGCAATGGATTTTATTTCCTGTTCGAGAAAGGGGTCGAGCTCCTCCAAAACCACTACAGCCTCCAAATCTCTCAAAAAATCCGAGCACATTTTTTTTGGCAAAGGATTCGTCATTCCAAGTTTTAGAGTCTTCAGTTTCACGTCCAACTTTTTCAAAATATCTATGCAGTAGGCATAGGAAACGCCTGAAGTGATTATCCCCAGCTTTCCTTCATCTCCCTCATTAACAACGAAATTGAGCTCAGTTTTCTCGCTGATCTCTTCAGCATTCTTCATTTTTTCCAATAACAATTCATGATTCTTTAATGCAAATCTCGGCACCAGCATGAACCTCTCAGGCTCCTTTTCAAAGGCTGTTTTTCCTATGCCGCGCTTCATTTCTCCCAATACTATCTTGGCCCTTGTATGGTTCACTCTCGTGGTGGTTCTCAACAGAACTGGAAGCTCCAATTCATGCGAAAGATCGAACCCGAACTTCACCATTTCTTTTGCCTCGTTAGGTGAAGATGGCTCCAGCATGGGAATGTTGGCGAGTTTGCTGTACCATCTGTTATCCTGCTCGTTCTGGCTGGAATGGCATCCTGGATCGTCTGCAGATACTATCACATGACCCCCTCGCACACCGATGTAAACAAGGCTTACAAAGGTATCTGAGGCGACATTGAGACCTACATGCTTCATGAACGTCAAAGCGTTCAGCCCTGATATTGAGGCCGCTGTGCCCAATTCAAGGGCGACCTTCTCGTTCACAGAGTACTCGAAGTATATTCCTGCTTTTTCAGCTATCTGTGAGAGCACATCCCCTATCTCGGAAGAAGGTGTCCCAGGATAGGTTGAAGCCACATCCAAACCCGATTCCAATGCGCCTCTTACAATGGCTTCGTTACCTAAGGCAAGGATGCTTTTTCCCACCTCATTCGATAAAATTTTATCCATAATATGCACCCGCCATTTCGAGGTAATGCCTTTGGCCTAATGAAGGTTTTTATACATGCTTACTCATAGCCAATTTTGAATATGAGGATGACTTGAATGCCTTTGGAGACTCCCTATGAAAATATAGTAAATACTATGTCCATCCCCGAAAACCTAAAATCCTTTCTCCCAAGGAAATGGGAGCTGCTCGGTGATGTTTTGTTGATGAAGATACCTGAGGAGCTGGAGGCTCTAAAGGGGGAGATAGCCCAGGCATATGCAAAGGAACTCAATGCAAAAACCGTGCTTAGGGATTTTGGGATAGTGGGTGACCTGAGGGAGCCCAATGTGGAGCTGCTTTATGGCCAGGAGACCGAGACCATACACAAGGAAAACGGTGTGAAGTTCAAGCTCGATTGTGGGAAGTTGATGTTCTCAAGCGGCAACGTCGATGAGAGGATAAGGATGGCCACCATAGCTGGAAAGGATGAGGTCGTGGTGGACATGTTCGCGGGTATAGGCTTCTTCTCCATACCGATGGCGGTGCATTCCAGGCCAAAGAAGATAATCGCCCTTGAATTGAATCCTGTTGCATTTTCCTATCTGCGGGAAAATATTCATTTGAATCATGTGGAGGACTTTGTTACTCCAGTGTTGGGGGACAATCGCGAATTCGAAGGGAATGGTATAGCGGACAGGATCGTTATGGGCTATCTTGAGGATACGCATCTTTACCTTCCCAAGGCTCTTGAGATCCTAAAAGAGGATGGAGGGGTGATACATTACCATGAAAAATGCCCGAACGAGCTATTGGATGAAAGACCGGTCCAGAGGGTAAGGGAAGAGGTGGAGAAAAAAGGGCTAAGCATGGAATTAAGGAGAATGGATACCGTGAAGTCCTATGCTCCAGGCGTTTCGCATGTTGTTTTGGATGTGAGGGTGAGAGGAAGTAAAATATATGAGAAAAAGATATAGATTCCGAAAATGAGCTCAGGAAAACAACAGTTAAGTCATGGGAGAACGTTGGATTACCCACAGTTATGTTCGACAAAAATCAGGTGTGGAGGATGTATGAAATGAATGATAGCGAAAAAATTTTAAAAACTCTCGAAGAATTGAAGGGAACTATATGTTCCAAATACAAAGTGAGAAAGATAGGACTTTTTGGCTCGTTCCTAAAAGGGGAGCAGAAAGAAAGCAGCGATGTAGATATATTGGTAGATTTTTCTGATAATGCAGATTTAATTGATTTTGTTGGGCTTGCCCTGTTTCTCGAAGAAAAATTGAATCGCAAAGTAGACATCGTACCAGAGAGAGCTCTAAGAGATGAGCTAAAAGAGCCGATCCAAAGGGAGGCCGTTTATGTCTAGGAACTATAAGCTCTACCTAAAGGACATTCTAAATGCCATTGAGAGTATAGAAAAATTCGTAGAAGGTATGGATTTTGAGGAGTTTAAAAGGGACGATAAAACCTCAAGTGCAGTTATCAGAAAATTTGAGGTTATAGGGGAGGCTGCAAAAAACATCCCGAGTGAGATACGGCAAAAATACCCACAGATTCAATGGAAGGAGATAGCTGGTATGAGGGACAGGTTAATTCATTTTTACTTTGGTGTGGATAATAAACTGGTCTGGGAAACCATAAAAGAGAGGATACCAGAAGTAAAGCCTCTGATTAGAAAAGTTATGGCAGAGTTGTGAATGTGCCGAAGCTTATATGACATTCTGGGCGAATGATGAAATTATATCAGAGCAAGTTAATGCGGGCCTGAAGTGATTCACGTCAGAGGAAAGGTGTTGGCTGTCGTTTGTTATCTACTTTCCTCTTCACGAATCCCTATTGATGGCAAATGCTTAATGTCAGCCCCTCAACTGTGAAATAATTAAATACGGGCCTGGGGGGATTCACACCTAAAACTTTTTGATGCTCGCCTGTGCTGTTGTGGAAAACATTAACTTTGGAAATAAGCATGTTTTCCACTACCTAGTGAAGGGCATTCATCATTTTGAGTTTCTATATGCCATCCACAATGGCGAACGCTCACCAAAAAGTTTCAGCCATCCAAAAACCTCGCATTCGCCTGCTCGGCTCGCATTCTAATATTCTCCTTGTTGAATCCTTATAAATGATTAAAATCGTTCTCAGCCCCTCAGCCCATAAAATAATAAAATACGGGCCTGGCGGGATTCGAACCCGTGACCGATCGGTTTCTCGTCACCTCTTCCAATGCCTCCTGGCGAATTATTGCCCTGGTTTCTTTCCCCCAGGTTTCTTTGCCAGGCAAAGAAAGGTGGCATAAGAGCCGATCGCTCTACCTAGCTGAGCTACAGGCCCAGTGATGTGATAGCTTGTAGCGAAGCTATATAGTGGAACGAGCATAGCGAATTCCACGGGTATAGCTGAGCTACAGGCCCTAAGCGATTGATATTCCTGTAGCGAGGCTATAAAGTGGCGGAAGCGAAGCGAACGCCACGGGTATAGCTGAGCTACAGGCCCTAAGCGTATGTAAGCCCTGGAGCGAAGCTATAAAGTGGAGGAGCAAAGCGACTCCACGGGTATAGCTGAGCTACAGGCCCAAAGGCGGTTCGCCTTAATTGAAATGTGGTTAAATAAATGTATCGCAGTTAACTTTTAGAGGTTCCTGTTGCCATGAAGTTTCCAATATGAACCCGAAAATCTACACATCCCATACACCAAAAACTTTAAATGAGGACATACTCTATACAATGATGGACTCGATTCTCTTTGCCTCCAAAGGGGGTGTGAGGTTTATGAATAAGAATGCAATGCCTTTGTTGATTGTAACAATATTCGTTATCCCGATACTGTGCAGTTCTGGCGAGGTATTTGAGGAAAGAGCCGAATATGATGTTCTGGACTCAAAACTCATCCATGAGCTGGATAAGGTTGGTTCGGATGATCGCCTTGAGATAATTGTCCAGTTCAAGAATTCTGTTGAGGAAAGGGATCTAAGTCTCCTCGATGCGTTTGATTTTGAAATTAAAAGAACCTATCATGTAATTCCCGCGGTTCATGCTGTCGGAAGTAAAAGCTCGATACTGATGCTGAGTCAATACAGCAGAACATATCATATAGAATACAATGAGGAACTGCATTATCTGATGGATGAATCCACCACAACCATAAACGCAACAAGGGTTTGGGCTTCACAGGTCGTGTATCCAAACACCCGAGCCGGGATAAACAGACCAGCCTATGTGGACGGCACGGATGTAACGGTCGTTGTGCTCGACTCCGGCATAGACGCAGGGCATCCTGATCTGGATTACGGGGAAAAGACGATAATGAACCTGAAATCCGATTTGGATGGCGGTTATACGGAAGCGGAGAACACTGATACTTCCAGCGGTCACGGCACGCATTGTTCGGGCACGATTGCAGGTAACGGTGATGCATCAGGCGGGGCAAGGAAAGGCGTTGCCCCAGGTGCAAATTTGATCGGTCTGAGCACCGGAGAGGCAGTTGTCATATCAAATGCTTTGGGCGCTCTCGAATGGGTCTACGACCACTCCCGTCCCAACGCAAACCCCCACAACATCAGGGCCGTGAGCAACAGCTGGGGATCCTCTGGGGCGTACGATCCCAATAACGCCATTAACCAGGTGACAAGGAGAATCGTCAATGACAACAATGTTGCTGTTGTCTTCGCTGCCGGAAACGCGGGTGCGGATAATCATGACGGCTCTACCGTTACCACGAACCCCTACTCACTCGAACCTTCTGTCATAAGCGTTGCCGCAATAGAAAGGGACGGCAGCGGGATTGCAAGTTTCAGCTCCAGGGGCTCTGCTGAGGACAACTTCACCTGGCCCGATATCGGAGCCCCCGGTGTGCACATCTGGGCGACCGAGGCGAGAAAGACCTTGATATCCGCCATGAGAAAACAGGATCCAAATGATGCCATGGACGGCTATTACATGAGCATCAGCGGCACCTCCATGGCCACGCCCCATATCTCAGGCCTCACAGCTTTGATCTGGCAGGCCGCACCGAGCCTGAGGATGAGCGAGTTCCATGACGATTTTCAAACCCTGAACGAATCGGAATATTGGGAGAATCCGGATTACATGATTCACGAGACCGAGTTGATCATGAAATTGACTGCAGGCTATATTCCCCCCACAGCAGACAACGGCGTGCCCTCAAACAACAGCACAGGACTCAACAACCAGCAGTACGATTTTGCCCAGGGTTATGGCCTCGTCAACGCTGAAAAAGCTGTTGCACTGGCTTTGACATTGGAGGAGATGCGAAGGACGGATCGGGACGTAACGGTAATGGATGCATATTATAGATACTTCAATATCACCACCAAAGGCATAGCCAAGGCAAAAACGAATGTTCTGGCCACAAGCTGGACCGGGGACTGGAGTCAACTAACAGACCCTGAGAACCCAGCAAGCTATATCACGACCCCCCATCCCCGCAGCGTCTTCGTGCACAACAAAACAACGAAGATTATTGCCTTTCTGGAGTACCCGCCTGTGAGCACGAGCGAACGCTACGCGGGCGAACTCACGCTGGTAATAGACTTCAACGGCGATGGCAGCATCGACTGGAGGGGTGATTCCAGCTTCGACCCGGAAGGCGGAAAGCTGGAGGAAATCGATGTTGGCAGCGTAGGTGGAGCAGGCCAATACTGGGATTTCAACGTGGAGGGCAGGGTCACCTGGATACCCACACCTAAGGGTATTGGTGCAGGGGAGAACGAGTTCAACGAGGCTTTGATAGAGTACAGCATAAGCCTTCAGATGGTATTCGATATAGATGAAGGGGAGACTGTAACCTATGAAACAGGTGACTATCACGCCCGCATCGCCCAGCCTGAGTTCGGTGTACCGACCCAGGATTATGCCGGCAACGGCACCCTGGAGATGATGACGCTCTATTACGATCTCAACAATATTTATATGGAAGAAGCAACACCACCAGAAGAACCTCCCGAGCAGGGATTTCCCTGGTGGGCGGTAATCATCGCACTCATCGTTATAGGGTTGTTGTTCTATTATGTTCGCTTCAGAAGGATTTCTGAGGAATCTGTTAAATTTTCAACTGCAATGACCAATCCTCAAAGCAATCCAAATCCTTCACGAAATCCAACAGGCGAGATCGTTGAGGCCGAGGTTGTGACAGCAGTTCCTGTATCAGAATCGGGAAACTCGTAAGCTTCCAGGTGCTGACATTAAGATTAACATCATTATTTGCGAGGTGAAAGTGATAGGATGAAGTTAGCCAAGTTGATTGTACTCTCGATTTTAACGCTTTTATTCCTTGGCTTATTGCACGGTTGCAATGCTGCATCAGGGGAGATGAACAGGGAAGTGATAACCCCTTCACTGGTTGAAAAGCTCCACGATGCAGAAGAAAACGATATCTTCAATTTGATAGTGCAGTTCAGGGATGCTGTCGAAGAGCAGGATTTAGAGGTCTTAAAGGTGCTGGACTTCGAGATCGTGGAGACGTTCCACGTCATTCCTGCCGTCCATGTTTTCGGTGACAAGGAAGGGATAATCTCCCTGAGCAATTATGACCGAACCTATTGGATAGAGACGAATGACAAGCTAAAATACTGCCTCGACCTCTCCACGTCCATCATAAACGCCACCAACACATGGAACAGGTACGTGAATGATTTTGGAAATATAAATAGCCCCATCGATGGTACAAAGGTTACTGTGGTGATCGACGATACGGGCATAGATGCCACCCATCCCGACCTGGATTACGGTGAAAAAGAAAAGGTCATAATGAACCTGAAAAAGGATGTTGACCATCCCGGCGGGTGGAAGGAGATGGAGAACACCGACACTCTATTTGGCCACGGCACGCACTGCGCAGGCATCGTGGGAGGCACGGGCGAGGCCTCCGCAGAAGCAAGGAGAGGGGTTGCACCAGGTGTGTGGTTGATCGGCCTTAGTATAGGCGATCCTTGGGAGACGAACGAGGTCGGCGGCCTGCAATGGGTGTACGACCACTCCCGCCCCAACGCCAACCCCCACAATATCAGGGTTGTTAGCAACAGCTGGGGATACGAGCCTGAGATAGACGGCAACACCAAGGATGCTGTAATGGAGGTGACCAGGAGACTTTCATACGATAACAACGTTGTGGTGGTCTTCGCAGCCAGCAATGACGGCGGGGACGGTTCTGAGTCCACCACCAATATCTACGGTAATGTCCCTGCAGCCATTTCAGTTGCAGCGAGTCAGAGAGACGGCAGCGGTTTAGCGAGTTTCAGCTCCCGTGGAAAATGGGATGAAAACGAAACCTGGCCTGACATAATGGCACCCGGAGTTGACATTTGGTCTGCAAGGGATTCAGCAGGCCTCATGGGAAGCAGTGAGCGTGAGAATCCGTACTATATCACGGCAAGCGGAACGTCCATGGCCACGCCGCATATTGCCGGCGTTGTGGCTCTGCTCTTTCAGGCAGCTCCAAGCCTGAGAATCAGCGAAATGCACGACGATTCCTCCACAGAGAACCTGGAGTATTGGAACGATCCTGAGACCCTTATTCATGAAACTGAATACATCCTTGAAGCTACGGCGGATTACATTCAACCAAGCGGAGACAACGGTGTGCCCGATAATTACAGCATCGGCCTTGAGGACAGACCCCACGATTTTGCCCAGGGATACGGTCTTGTCAACGTTGAAAGGGCTGTTGGGGTTGCATTGACGCTGGAAAAGCTTAGAAGGCAATATCCTGATATAACAGTGACAGTTCATGATGCTTTAAGAACTTATAAGAATGTGATAAACGACACCGTAGGTGCGGAAAAAACTGATGTCCTGACTGCGGACTGGAACGGAGAATATACTTTATATAACGAGCAGAACGATAAACCGGTTTACGTCACCAGCCAGGCTCATTACGTTCACATCGCCAACGAGTCGAAAAAATTGCTGCTCGACCTCTCATTTCTACCGATAAACCTGGAAGAAAACACGGTAGGCGCAGTAACCCCCACAATCGATTATGATGATGACGGTGATGTTGATTGGTCTGGTTCGGTGTTTGATCCGAACACCCTCAACGGCCATGTGCATTATGAGATAGACATCTCCCAAGGGGATTTCGCACCGCATAGAGGAGATCCATGGTCGTTCAGCATCTACGGTCACGCTTACAAGACCATAAGCGACCCTGGAAAGCTTCCAATTCCCATCCGCACTTACAAAGCCCCCACGATAGAATATTCCATGAGCGTCCAGCAGATAATGGATTTCTCCTCCTCAAATAGGATTTTTGTGGACTACAAGGACAACAGGTCCAGCGTTGCCCAGCTAAGGTTCGGGGAGCCTACTGCCGAATATGTGGAGGGTATGATAGAGCTGAACATCTACGAGTACAACCTTACAAGGGCGATTTTCATCGAAGAAGAGACTCCAGTAAAAATTGAGAGGGATTATTTTTTGATCGCCCTGCTTATGGACATCGTATTGGCCTTCATTGTTATTGCAGCCCTGTTAAGAAGATTCATGAAGGAGGGCAACATAAACAGTAGAATTGCAACGAGGTAAGAGGAAAAACCAATATTTTGTAAGTTCTTACTGGCATGATTCAATTATTGTTCTAAAACATTTAAATACTGAGAGGTTAATTAGGTTTGGAGTTCGTCTGTAACTATTTTGCTAAAGACGGCAAAAAGGAGGGGGCGGAACCAAAACCCCTTCTCCGAAAATAGGAGGCATGTAGATGGAAACGAATACGGAAAATTCGAGAAGGAAAAAGCAAATAGAGTCGGCTTTGTTGATCTTTGTGCTGGTTGCGACATGCATTGTGATGGTCATTCCTTCCAGCGCACCAGAGGCGAAGGCAGATATTACACATCTGGCCAATACCATGTTTGAGGACTGGACAGGTCCTCCCATGCCGCCAAACATATATGACCTTGATCCTACACCTAATGTCGTATTGTGGGATGTCAATGATAATCATACGTTAAACGATAATTATATCGTCGATCCCGGCTGGACGCTCAATATACCCGCGTTGAACTACATAAACGGTGTAAACCCGACTGAACATTGGATAAAATTTATGGGATTATACACAATAACTGTTATGTCAGGCGGGAAATTGACCACCGATACAGATTTTAATGATATGACGAAAACACCCTTCCTTTCCGGAATATTTGGGCAATGGGATGGGATATATTTCATGCCCGGTAGCGAAGGTTGTATCGTTGATTGTTTAGTCGAACAATCTCAGAACGGCGTTCAGTTCGCCCCCGATTCAAAACTTATTTCCCCTGGTATTACACAATCCAGATTTATAAATAATGGCAATTATGGCGTCAAAATGGATGGTACAAAGGGCTACACGAATATACACGATTCCGTTTATTTTAACTCAAATTCTGGAATCGGGGTAGATGTGGCAAATGGGTTTTTAAATATTACCAACCCGCCTCTCACCTCTAGCCAATTCATAAGTCATGGTCCTGGGCTGTCCAGCCTCCACATTACGAACGCTATCGTATTTGTTGATACCACTTATTTTACTAATGGGCCACAACCAGGTAACAGTGTCTATATTGAGGATAACCCCACTCCCAATAGTACGGTGCTGTCCAACTGCATTTTCATGCAAGGGGCGGCAGATAATTATTATATTCGATGTGACGGCGCTTCTGCTTTTATCGAAGACGCCACATTTACACTAGGAGGAGGTATTTACACCATAATCGCGAATGATAATATCGCCGGAGACCCGGCACATCCGATACTTCGGAATCCCCTCAACCTTACAGGAGACTATTTCGACAATTCGACTTGTAATGCCACACTCGATTCAACCGTCACGATTCAGTGGTACTTGGACGTTTATGTGGACGATCCAGATGGCAACCCAATAATAGGCAAACCTGTTGTGGTTGAAGATGTCTTGGATAATCCTGCTGAGCCACCCTCCAAAATGACGGATGGATTTGGTTATGCAAGAGGGTTTGCGGTCACGGAACTGGTCATACACAACGATAGCGTGGACAACTTCAATCCATTCAACGTTTCTGCCGAGAACAAATCTATGTTGGGGTATGCGGATCCTGAGCCAATAATTAATAAAACAAGGGGGGTCACAGTTACCGTACCGTTCAATCCGGAACCCAATCAATCGCCTAACGTGACCTGGATAACCACACCTGTTGGGATTCAGTCAGGGGATGTCACTATCCAGTATAAGGTTGTCGATCTAGATAAAGGCGAAAGCGGAAGCCTGTACGTGAAAGTGTATTGGAGCACCAATGGTGCGGATTGGAATCTGGCGACTCAAGGCGGCGGCGATCCTCTCACTGGGCTATACAACGATACAGAATACACCTTCATCTGGGACTCGGATAACGGAGGTGGAGGTGACCTTCAGGACATATACAATACCACGGTACAATTAAAAATAGTTGCATTTGATGGGTATGGAGAAGGTTTCTCGAACGAGACAGGTATTTTCACAGTGGACAACAAAGGAGGACCCATAATTCTATCAGGCCCCACGGCTACGGCGACCAACACCACTGCCCTCATCGAATGGACGGTGGATGAACCAGCCAACGCCACCGTTTGGTGGGGAATTGATGACACCCTGACAGATGAAACAACCAACAATTCCATGACGATGGCGCAATCAGTGACACTCACCAACCTGCAGCCTGGCCGAAGATACACCTATGTCATTAACTCGACAGACCTCCAAGGATTCACCACTTCTTCCTACCCCGACCCCGGAACCTATGTATTTTTCACAGAGGTCCATATCCAGCTGTATGTAGGCTG
>CBDUXN010000119.1:0-11334 GCA_965371185.1 uncultured Thermoplasmata archaeon | reverse complement strand
CCATGGAAAAAAATCAGTTCAAGACCCCTTCCGTGCCGCAGGTGGGGCATTTTACTCGAACAGGTTTGCTTTCGTATTGGACAGAGAAAGAATTCTGGCAGGAGGGGCACTGTATGTTCTCCGTGATCAACTGAGCCTCTGCTGGAGCTGGTGCTGCTGCTGCCGCTGGCTGGACCTCTCCCTCCGTGGCTACCGTAACTGGCGCTGCTGCTACTGGCGCTGCTGCCGGAGCTGCTTCAGCAGCTGCTTCGGCTTCGACCTCAGGAGCTGCTTCAGATGGCGGAGCCTCTGCAGCCGGTTTTTTACGCTTCATCAACACAACCGCCAAAACGACCACGATCGCCACTATAACCACGATCAATATTAAGACAAAGAACATGTCGGACCCGCCATCTTCCGGCTCTGGACCCACACTGACACTTACCGTCTCCTCCAAAATGTCGGTTCCGGCGTAAGATACTGTCACCTTTATGTTATGGTTTCCTTCGGATTTGGGTTTCCAGGTGAAAGAAACATCTTCAGTGCTGCCTGCGGATATGGAGCTGACGGCCTTTTCACCAACCTGCCTGCTTCCATCGTTAACCACGACCATGAGATTTTCAGCATCATCATCCCCGATGGGAGCCAGGCTTACGATGATCTTGCAGTCAGTATTTACCTTCGGGTCAGAAGGATCGAATCTCACATCTGTAATCTCAAGAGAAAATGGTATAAACGTAGAATCAGAATAATCCATGCCAAGACTGATCAGCAGGTTTCTGCTCGCATCGTAGGTGTCCATCTGAACCGGAACACCGAATTCAGGGGAATAATATTCAACTATTGAAACACCCGGGTTCTCCAGATAGCTTCGTATTACGTATATGTCATTATAATTATGTCCCTTCACGGTCCAGCTTGGCAAATAGTAAAGGCATTCGCCTGTATAATCCAGATACTCATTATAGGGAGGGTTCGAAGATGTGCTTCCACCCACCGTGGTTGTGGATTCCGAGTGCTTGGTGATCGTGGGCAGTGTCCATTTGTAATTCCATCCTTCCTTGACATTGAAATCGTGGTGCGTTTCATATGGCGGATCGTAGGTAGATGTTGTATCTGTTGTGGTGGTGTCCCTGAGTGTCGCCTTATTAGTTACAATTGCGCGCTCCTTCACGGTTTCAAGGGTTTCGGTATCCCTGAAGGTGGTCTTGTTCATCTCATTGCTGAACCAAACATATCCAAGGTCCTGTCCCCCCTCACCATAGGTTGTGATATTGAAAACATCATAATTGCTGCTGTCCACTTTGACGGTTTCAATCCCGTTTACCTTCATCCACATATCTGTTGTAAGTGGGATTTCGATACCGTTGATGTCGGCATCGCCTAAAGCTTGATATACCAAATAGTCACCGATATGAGGCTTTCTAACTTCGGGCTCAGAAAAAAATAGATAGCTTCCTGTGTTGCTGTTCACCTCAACAGTTATCTCATCCTCGGCGTTGGCAACTCCAGAGCCCTCTATCCAAGCACGGATCGTATGTGTTCCGTCGCTCAAAGATCCGGTATTGTACTCCCAGGACTCCCAGGGATCGGAATCTGGAATATCAACATCGGCTCCATCGATGCGTATCCACACATCATTCCCTGGTTTGTTGTCCATCGTCTCCCTTATCACACCTTTCACCGTGATGCCGCCGCTCAATGTTGACTTGTCAGATGGCTCAGTTATAAGAATCAGTTTGTCAGGAGCTATGTCAAGGTATCTCTCATAATCCCCCACAGAGTACACCGCGCCTCCGGTGAAATCAAAACGTTGGTCATGGCTGTCGATGGCAGTAATATCCACCGTTATCGTCAGCGTATCGGTACCTGCCCCACTGGCCGAAATATAAGCTGGGTTGATGGGGTTGCTCTCCCCCAATTTAACGCCTATCGGCATGCCTTGCTGCCAGGCAACAAAAATATAAATGTCACCGTCGATATCGCAGGCAAAGATGTACTTATAGGATTCGCTGTTTTGAATCGTACCTTCAACTGTCATTTTCAATTCGATTTCGTCAATTAATGGGTTGTCAATATAGGAAGAGGTCATCTTCAATACATCCACATTCGGATGATCTTCGGACTTGAAATCTCCCCCTGTACGGAATAGAATCACATCATCTCTCGGGTCGTATTTTGTCTTGCTGTAAGCCTCGGGAGGTAGGGCGGCTTCAACAGGCTCCACCGCAACAATCAACAGGCTAGCAAATAATACGGCAATTATCAAAAATACTTTCCTTTTCATGTTCTCACGCCTCTTCATCCACTTTTTCTGGGTGTTTGTACATATTAGTAACGGTATATAAAAATTTATCTCATATTCCAATGGTTTACTTTTCTATATTCAAATAGTCCTTTTTCTCATATTCAAATGGTGCTCACCTGATCTATCGTCTCCACTTCCGCTTCTTTTTCTTAACTTTCGGCTCCTCCTCAGGCTCCTCATCCCCCTCAACACCTTCTTCCTCCTCCGATGCCTCTTCCCCCTCTTCTTCTGGCTCCTCCTCTCCCTCTCCTTCTATTTCCTCGTCCTCCTCGCCCTCTTCAATTTCCTCTATCTCGAATTCCTCCCCGCATTTTGGACAAACCGTCTCTCCAGGGCCGAGCATTGCACCGCATTCTGGGCAGGGGAGTTCCTCTCCCTCAATCTCCCCCTCAGAAATCGCTGCACCTATATCGAATTTTATCTCCTCTTCCTCTTCTTCTGGCTTCTCCTTCGGAGCATAAATCATGTTGAGCAAAAAGGCTACGAAAAGCAGCGCACCTGCAATGATCGGCAGTAAAAGCCCAAGAACATTCCAGTGGAGCCATTCCGGCTTCATGAATTTCACCAGATCTATCAGGCTGTTCACGCCAATAAAGAAGCATATAGCGGCGAACCAGCTTACAATCGCTCCCGTGAACATAGCATGCACCCTCCGCCTTCTCCCAAAGAGGGTCAGTATAATGGCAATAGCTATGAAAATAAGGCTGAATAACATCAATGGGATGGCAACGAACATCAGAACTACCGAGAATAACTGGCCCTGGGTTATGGGTATGATGTTTATTATTTCTTGAGGATGGGATGTTGAGGGAAACGGTCTGAGTTGGAATCCTCCGTCTGTTTCGTCATTGGTATCTGTCATCGTGATGTTCACCATGGCGATTATGCCCACCCTATCACCCCACTCCGTTTTGATTGTAACGCCTTGTTTGTACTCCTTTTTCTGGCCTTCTTTTGTCAGATAATCGCCAGGTTTGATCTTCCAGGCGATGGAAGGTTGGTTTTCGTACTCTCTTGACGTTCCATTCCAACCGGTATATATCTCGACCCAGACCTCGTTTATGCGGATATTTTTAACATTATCGCTGTGGTTGAGCGTCAGGGTTACCGTGATATCCTGGGCTATGCCTTCGGGCCACCAGGGAATGAAGTCCGTGTGGGTATTTACAGTCACCCTTGTGGTGTCAGAGATATCTGTCTTGGGATTAACCCAGTAATCAGCGTCCTTGCCAGTTCCATACAGAAGTCCTATCAAACCAAGAGCTCTCTCCCTGGCATCCTCATCCCAGTAATATACTTCCTGCTCATCCAGAGTTATATTGCCGCCTTCCACAATTCCCCCTAAATCCCCTAGATTAATTATACCACCACCTATACCACTGGGATCGACTTGGGCCTCGGCATTGTACTTGACCTTCAGCAGATAGAAATCTGCATCAAGCTGGATATCTGCAATTCCTCCTATGCCTGTATTCGCATTGAGGGAGCAGAAGTGAACAAACGGCGAGGCTATTATCAGCACCAGGCTTAAAACGCAGAGTAAAAGAGTGATAATCCTCAGTTTCTCCTTTATGAAAGAATTTGCCATACCTTGCGCCTCTATCCAGGTAACCACGATAGTATTATATATAGATTATTATATTCCAGTATTAAAGAATTGGGGCGGGCATGTAATGCAAGAGATTATCGATATCGTTCTGGTGATGGCGATTGCTGTAATCGCCTTGGTTGCAGCGCTTTTAATACCCAGCAAGGCCGAGGTTCAGAGGAGCCAAACTGCGAAATTCAAGTCCGGCAAGCCTTTTATCTATGCTGCTGGAGTATTGACAATCGTGGTTGGAATCCTTATCTTGCTCCTCTTCATAATGGATGATAAATATCAGGATATATTGAATGTCCCAAAGATGCTTTTTCTCATGATCACAGGCATCGCGCTCATAAGCCAGAACGTTAGAATGTCGAAATTCATGGCTGCCTGCGAAAGCGGGGCGGTCCCAATGGTCGCCCAACCTTTGGAAGGTGAGCCTGTTGTTGCCGAAGCCATGCCGGTAGCACAGCCCCAGGCAGGGACTCAACCAGTGGTTGCCACAACCACGCCAACTGTACAGCCGCAACCCCAGGTAGCACCACAGCAGATAGGAATCAAGGCCACACCAACAGTTCAGGCCCAACCACAAGTTGTTGCACAACCTCAACCTGTCCAACCAGCCTCAAAAATACTCACAATCAAATGTCCAAAATGCCAGGGGGCCATGCAGATCGATACAGGTATGCTCGGTCAGAAAATTAAATGCCCGCATTGCGGTGTGGAAGGGAAGATCGGGTAGTTATAATTTTTTTAAGTTCTTAGCCCAGTCTGAAGGCATCTTGAAGGGCTGTACCTTGGATCTCCATTATCGATACGAGGCGTCCGGTCTCAGCGTCAAGGGTTGCAACGTACATGTACCCGAGACCCATCAGGTCCTCATCTGCTAGATTCCAGGTGTATCTTTCAGATGTGGACATCTGTATGCCTGTCAAGGTTCCAACGAGATCTAGCCCAGGCATGCCCCATCCGCTGCTGCCCAACGAATACGATACTGACTCGCCGTCTCCCCAGTCTATTTCCTGTCTTTCGAAACCGCCTGGTCCAGTGTAGAAATTTTCAATGACATTTGGATCCGTTTTGAAAATCTGCTCGCTGGAGGTCATTGTCACTGCTACGGATGAAAGATCGTCGGCATTGAGGTATGAGGAGCCGCCCCGAGGGTAATCCTCGAGCAGCTCATAGGTATGATGATGTACTATTTCGAGGCCGTCCCTATCCCATGTTGTAGTCCTACGAACTAGGACCTGATATCTATGCTGGTCTCGCTCCTCACCTTCTTCTCTTTTATGCCCGAAACTCAGGTTCCACCAAAATTCCCCTGATGCGTCCTCAGGATCCGTGGCATCCTTGGTTGCGTTATAGTTCGCATTCGTCACGATCGCATCCGGATAATCCACCAGAAATTGCTCAAGATCGTCTGAAGGATGGTTCACCTTGAGCCAATCGATAACCTCTTCAGTTCCGAAGTCGAAGCTAGTTTTATCAGGATCTTCGATTGGTGGATTTGAACCCGATTTGGGCATGTAGTTGCTGGACCAGGAATCCATCTCTGCCAATTGATGCTCAAAAGCCCAATGCTCCCCGGTGCAGTCACCCCAGGGTATGTCCTCAGTGCCTACTTTGAATCCATTCATTTGTAGCGTAAAGGTGTTTTCAATGATGAAATAGCCGTAATCGTCCTCGTCTTCCCAAGTTGTATTTGTCCGAATGAACTGCTTAACAGGTACTGAGACTCCGTTGGCTATGTAGAGCTGCTCCATGAAGGGTAGAGACCATTCATCCCCCTCCCAGAAATCTGCGGTAACATTGACGAGTAACGTCTCGTAACCGGCTATCACGATCCCCCTCTCGGCGACCCAGTGATATGTCACTTCTGAGAACAATCCTTCGTCAATCCAATCGTCTTCATCACCCAATTTGACTGTCTGGCCCTCTCCATAGACGGCATCCTCCAGGGTTTCGAGTTTTGGCTCATGGGGATCATAATAGCTTCTCATGAATCCCTCGAATGAAAGGTCCATTGTGGTGGTCTGCAGTGCACCTACAGATATATTTGCACTCGCTTCAGTGAAAATCAAAAATTCCTCATCCAGATCAGTATATTCGTTCCTCTGCACCTCGAAATCGCCGTCGGTTTCCACGGGCTCGTCATCGCTGCTGTCCGCGTACACAGTGAACTGGGCGCCCAGCTCTCTTCTCACATAAAGAACGGTATGCTCCGATCCGAAGCCATCGGGCTTTGTTCTGGTGCCCCGTGTCATTATCAGTTCCTGGCCGCTAACCTCAAGGCTCCAAAGCATCCATTCCCCGCTGGAGGTATTTTCATCATAGAACTCAATAAACATCGTATGATCATACTGTACCCTTTCCCCTATCTTCGGTTCCGGCACGGTAACGGTTTCCACTGTGCTGATATCGCCCTCCCCACCCCCATTTCCGGGCCCTGATCCGCCGGTCTCCCCCTGATCATCACCAGTAAATCCCAAAATTCCATCGACTGCGGTAACAGCCAGAACAACAACACAAAGAATAGTCACTACTTTTTCCATTCAAGCACCTCAACAGTTCATTCAATTCGACTTCATAGCTATAATGTTCCTCCCAGTATAAGAATTTTGTTACGAAAACGTTTTTAGAATCATAAACTTAAATGGTTTTCCATCATTTTAGCAAATAAAGAGGGTAGGAGGAGGGGCAAGGAGGAAAGCAAGGTTGATTTTCTCAAAACCTTTTTGGTGTGGCAAGGTATTGGTCAAAAGCATCTTGGGTGCTTACATGCTCATAAAGGTGATCAAACCTGGTATCCTGGTGAGGAATAACCTGGGTATGATTTTACAGGCTAGCTCCACTGTGACCTTGGTGAAGGACGATGATCATAACATAATAATTGATACTGGAGTGCCCGGTGAAGGAGAGAAGATATTACAGGGACTATCCAATCACGGCCTCTACCAAGATGACATCGATCTCGTAATAAACACACATCTCCACGGAGATCATATGGGCAACAACGCCATGTTCTGGAAAGCCAGGTTCATGGCCCATGAAAAGGAGCTGCCTGCAAGGCTCAAAAATGTGATCGTGATTGAGGGTGATTATGTTCTAACAGATCATATCAAAATCATCGAGACGCCGGGCCATACACACGGCAGTATCTCGGTTGTTGTGGATGTGCCAAAAGAGTCCAAAACCTACGTCATCGCAGGGGATGCCCTGCCCATCAAGGATAACTATCTCAAATGGGTTCCTCCCGGGATAAATTTCAACCCGAAAATTGCTCTTGCTAGCATGAGAAAAATTGTGGAAATAGCGGATTTTGTTGTACCCGGTCATGAAGATATGTTCGAGATCAAGAAATGATATGGTTCGATGATGTGAGCTTATTAGGGCGGGAGGAGGGATGGCGGTGGTGGGAAACAGAGGAGGAGGTGTACAGGTGGCAGGTAGAAGGCGGAGGGCAATAGACGCAGGATGTGAACGATGATGAAAAAAAATTGACATCACATCTGCAAAAGAAAAACCATAAGTACTAATTTCGCTATATCCTTTTCTACACCTAACAACTTGATGCACTCTTGATTGTAGGGCGCTGAAGAATGCATTGGTTTTCGGGGGAGGAGACTTATGGAAGGTTCTATCTTCCAAACCTACTTGAAATCCGAAACGCTGTTCAAAAAGAACAGGGACATATTAAGGCCATCGTACATACCTGAGAACCTGCCGCATAGGGACTATCAGATCGATCAATTGGCCTCGATTTTGGTCACAGCCCTTAGAGGAGACAGGCCTTCAAACGTTCTGATATTTGGAAAAACAGGCACTGGCAAAACAGCTGTTGTGAAGTTCATAGGGAAGGAGATTACCAACTCCTCCAAAGAGATGGGCAAGATCCGGTACATATACATCAACTGTGAAATTGTGGACACCCAGTACGGTATATTGGCGAACATAGGGAACAGGTTCATAAAGAAATGGGAGGAGCAGATTCCGTTCACGGGCTGGCCCACCGAAAGGGTTTACAACATCCTCAAGGAAAAGGTGGATGAGAAGGCGAGAGTTGTCGTAATAATCCTGGACGAGATAGACAAGCTCGTTTACAAGAGCGGAGACGATGTCCTCTATCACCTCTCGAAGATAAACGACGATTTGGAGAGGGCAAAGGTCAGCATCATAGGCATTTCAAACGATCTGAAATTCACGGAGTTCTTGGACCCAAGGATCAAGAGCAGACTTGGTGAGGAGAAGATGGTCTTCCCGCCCTATAATGCAGAACAGCTCAGGGACATACTGATGCAGCGAGCCGAGCTGGCGTTTAGGAAGGACATTGTGGAACCAAGCGTGATCCCCCTTTGCGCTGCCATCGCGGCCCAGGAGCACGGCGATGCAAGACGAGCCTTAGAGCTCCTTCGGGTTGCTGGCGAATTGGCTGAGAGGAACAAGGCGAAAAAGGTATCAGAGGCATATGTATACAAGGCAAAAAACAAGATCGAACTGGACTGCATCGCAGAGGTGATACGCACCTTGCCAACACAGTCGAAGCTTCTCCTTTTCGGTATGATACTGAACGATGAAGGCGGCAGGGGGAAGATGACAACAGGCGATGTTTACAGCATCTACAAGGAACTGTGCAGAAAGACCGACATGAGTTTACTAACACAGAGAAGGATCACTGACCTCATCTCAGAATTGGACATGCTCGGAATAATTCATGCAAGGGTGATATCCAAGGGAAGGTACGGAAGAACGAGGGAGATAGAGCTCAGCGTACCGATACTTGAGGCTAAAAAGGTTCTGGAAGAGGACGATATCATCAAGGAACTGCAGGGCCAAAGGATCAAGATTCAAGCGACCTTGGATTACATGCCGAGAAAGAGATAATTTTTTCTGTCGATCTTATTCCTCATTCTTCTATTTCCTTTACAGGTTCTTCTATCGCCTCGATCTTCTCCTCCAATTCTTCAACAGGGGCTTCCCCTTCCTTACCTCCTTCCCCCCCTTCTTCACCCTTCACTCGATCTGCCTCTTCTTCGGCCTCTTCCTCTTTGCCTTCCCCTTTTTCCTCCTCACCCTCAGCTTCCTCTTCCTTCCTGGCCTTCCTTCTTTCAAGCAGTACCAGGGTGATATCGATGCAAATCGGTACCGCAAAGATGAGCACTATGGATACAAAGAGCATGGTCCAACTGTTGCTGGGCGCCTTGATATCATTATCATCGAACCATAATTTAATCAGACCGAACCAAGGCAGTTCGCCCCTTGCCTTGCCAATTACCCATTGCGGCTTGACAGGGTCCACGGTCATGCCCTGATTTCCAGGACCTAGATACATACCCGTCCTATTATGCTGGTCCCTGAGCATTGCTTGGTCATAGCCGCCCCTGTTATTGTCTCCAAGCGTTATGAACCCGCCATGCGGCTCCACACCTCGGTTGCCAAAATTGTTATAGATGATAGTCAGATTGAATGCCACATTCTCATGATCGTAACCGATGTTCTTCAACACCACAGTGCCTGTTAGATTGTACCATCTTTCTTCTCCTTCATGGTTCACAACATACCATTCATCCGGATCCTTGTGATATTTCAGCTCGGGAATATCGAAGCTGTTGTTCGCTGTTTCGTTGAATTCCAGCCAAACTATGGCCCGATGGATGACAGGTGTTATATCGTCGTAACCGTTCTTTCGGTAGATCAAAACATCGCCGTACTCGCTGTAGGTCTCATGCCCAATCCTCTTTCCCTCCATATACGGGATGACATCGTTCCTGCCCTCGATTTTTTTTACCAGCACGAGGTCGCCTGTGTCTATGACCCCCAAATAGCTCTCCTCAGTGTTGTGCACCATGCTCGGGGATTCCACCACAACCACAGGGGGCCAATTGCCGGTGTAAATGTAGATGCCCCCTATTATTATCATGACTATGATGAACGCGATAACGATATCCTTGACTATATCCAAGACCGCTGACTTAAAGGGTTTTTTCCCTTCCTCCTCTTCCTCTAAATCTTTCTCATCGACCTCCTCTTCGCCCCCCTCCTCCAAATCCTTCTCAAGGACATCCTTTTCCGCTCCCTCGTCAACTTCTTCCTCTTTCAAGGCTTCCTCAATATCTTTATCCTCCTCGCTTTCGCCCGTTTTCTTCCCCTTTCTAAATCTCTTGGGAAACATACCCTCACGTTGACGAGGTGAATTAGGTTTTAGATATAAAAGTTTAGGGTTCGTTAAAAAGGTCACAGGTACTACCTTCATCTCATGTGGCACAAAAAATATACCCAGAAATGCGATTTGGTATAAAAAGCGAACATTAAAATATCCTAAGTCCATTTAGAAGAACTAGAACGAGGGGAACATATGGCAGATGAAATGAAATATAAAAGAGCGACAAAAGATGTGCAAGCCCTTCTATTGGGGATAAGGGACCTCCTTGAAAGAATTTACGGTGATCGTCTTGTCGATATTTTCCTATACGGCTCTTTTGCGAGAAACAATGCAACCAAGGAATCGGATATAGATATCGCCATCGTGCTCAAAGGCGAAGTGAATAAGGCAAAAGAGATCGACAGAATGTACGATGTGCTGTATGATTTAATGCTGGAAACTGGTGAGCTGATATCCCTATATCCTCTTTCCGAGGACGAGATTGAAAATTCGATCTGGCCGCTATATTATCACATCAGAACGGAAGGAATAAGGATATGAAGGAAATTGAGAGTTTAATGCAAAGGGCCGAAAAGGCGATTGCGAGTGCCGAGCTTTTATTGAATGAGGACGATTTTGATTCCTCTGTCTCTCGCTCTTATTATGCAATGTTTTACGCAACAGAAGCCTTGCTTTTAACCAAGGAGTTGAAATTCTCATCTCACAGGAGCGTTATTTCACTCTTTGGAGAGCATTTTGTAAAGACAGGCATCTTTAAGCCTGAGATGGGCAGGAAGTTGAGCAAGACTTTTGAAAAGCGGTTGGTGGGTGATTATAGTTTTGCTTCACAGGTGGATGAGGATACGGCAAAAGAGGTTCTAAATTGGGCCAAAGAATTTATCAAGGAGATAGGAAATTATCTTGCAAAGGTGGACAAATGAAGCTCCCAATCACAGCAAGCTGCGGGGTATTCAGATAAAAATAAAGAAATCGAATTGAAAGAAATAGGTAATTCGGGGGCGGATGAGTGACGCCTAAGCGTCTATGAACCTACATAATCGCAAATCCTCCCACAATATTCCGATATTCCGAGACACGCTTTCATGTTTTGAATCACTTATCCATCACCTCTTGGAATTTTTCAAAATGACATTCTTTACATTTCCAAAATTCTCTACCTCTCCAAGTTTTTCTAATCAATTTATTATCATAACTATTATTGTAATAGCTATTATTTGGGTAGTGATTATAATGATTATGTCCATATCCGTAATAAGAATAATAGTTTCCATAAAAGTATGGTGTATAGAAGTTATTGTAGTA
>CBDUXN010000118.1:0-11357 GCA_965371185.1 uncultured Thermoplasmata archaeon | reverse complement strand
GGGCAGAATTGGGATTACCGCCTCAACAATCACTGCCGTTATCGTGACGTGTTACCAAATAGTTTATAATACGATTATAATTCTTTCCTTTTCTATCGATAATCTTTATTCTATTCTGAAGACTTGGAGGATATTCTTTTACTGTTTCATCTATTGATAACCCAAATCTTGGTTTAATATATGGAACATATATTTTATGAGCTGCGCATCTAACAAGGGTTCCAGCTAATAAGTCTAAACCTGGTCTCAATTTCAGTGTTGATTTTGTAGGGTGTTCAAATACCCAAAAAAAACTTGATACAATGGAACTATATTTATGTTCATTTTCCATTTCTATTCACGCCCCTCGGCACCTTAATTCAACACTTCACTAAACTCATAATTCTCATAGTAACATGTGAATATAAATATCCACAATAAATAGTTTACCTCAAAGAATTCATTAAATTTTTACTGACAATCCCCTCCTTTTATTGTTAAACGGACGCAGGCCTCGGAAATGGGGTTGGGATACTATCCATATCCCATTTCAAGTGACGACCCCGCCCTGCGTTCTGCTGGTCTTCACCAACAACCACTAAGAATTGCTTCCTTATTTTTATTGTGGTTCCCGGAAGCAACTCCTCGGCTTACGCCCCCTCGGGCTACCTCGGAGCGGGGCATCTTTCTCCGCCCTCTAACCTTTCGCCATCATGCGTCGCTTTGCTCCGCATTTGCTCGCAAAATACTTCGTATTTTACTCGTCCTGCGCTGGACCCTATACTATCGGTTCTCCCCTACCTGCTCGGAGCGGGAAGTGGCGACCTTAAAATCAATTTCACAAGAAGATAATTAATCTAACCGTTTCAAAATTTTATTATATCTAAAGCTACCCATAATTACAACAAACATACCGATAATACATGTTGCCATTATGAGGATAGACGAGTTTTGAAAATCGTTCTTTAATGCGAAACCGATGGCTACCCCAATCAAGATCGATGGAAATATAACAGAAATTGAATAAATTCTAATTATCGTGCTATCTTTCATTGTATCATCTTCTTTTAAATTCGGTCACCCCTTCCTTAAGTGACGACCTCGTCCTGAACATTCGCTCACGAAGCTACACTTCGACACGCTCACATGGAATTGCTCCCTTATCGTTTTTATGGTTGTGGGAGCAACTTTTTTGCTTAACGGAGCCTCCTCCTACAAAAAAGCGAGGCATCAGTCTCCTCCCCTCTAGCCTTTCGCTCCTCCGCTGGACCTGGTACTATTGGTTCTCCCCTACCTGCTCAGAGCGGGAGGCGAGACTATTCCGAATATCGGGGCTTTGCATATTGGATTTTAACCTTGATGCTTTTTTCCAAATTGAGATTTCAAATGCAAATGTGCAGTTTCAATATCATTTATGTAATCGTTATAAAAAGTAATTACCTCACCATTCTGAAGATAAATTGAGAATTTTTGAGTTGGTGCATCTTCTCCCTGGATAATTTTCAGAGATTTTGACGGTTCCACAGACTCCAATTCTCCAATTTTACCTATTTCATCATACCGTACTATTCTTTTTTTTGAAACAACATTTCCTTGGGAATCATGATGGGTTTTTGAAAAGAGCACTTGATCAGAGTAGATACTTAAGGGGATAATCTTTCCCCCTTTAATAATTAATATATCTACGAAAAAACACAATGCTGCAAGTAGAAGTAAAAACCAATTAGTTGATATTATAAATCCAATAATAAAAACAAATAATAAAAAATTAAAAAATATAATCTGGGCATACAAATTGATACGATAGGTATATTTTTTTATTTTAATAGTTGAATCTTGCCAAATTAATCTAGAATTTGTCATATAATCATCTACACCTGTAGTAGATGCAAAGCCCCTTTTTTAATATCCGTCTCGCCTCCTCAAGTCACGTACTCATATACAGCTATATATAGCTTATATCAGCCTATAAACCCCGCCCTTAAGAACTAAGGCCTGTTGATAGACTATAGCACCATAAATATAAAGATTTTTCAATAGTCCAAGGCTTGTCATCAATGAATATAAATTCAAATACATATATAAACTCTACTCAGGGAGTAGGATGAAATTATTAATTCTATAATGAGATCCCGTCCAGATAATGGCATTACATTCACTCCACCCCCTTGTTCACATTAAAATACCTTCCCTTCCAGAAAATATCTCATATGGATGGGGCCATCAGATTCTATGATTTCAGCAAGACGGTTAACGAACAGCTGATTCTGGATATCATCGAAGATCACGGCGAGTACGTGCTGCACGCCACCGAATCGGTTTTGGCAAAGCGTTTCTTCGACTGGGAGGGGGTATGTTATTTGGCAGATATTCTTACCATATTCAGGAACAAAAAAAGAGATTACCTGATAGGTATCGAGATCAAGGATTGGAAGCACACAGTGCATCCAAAGTTATGCTGGCAATACCTTAAAACATACCGGAAAAGCTGCGAATACTTTTACCTTGCCGCCAGGAAATTCTCTCCAGATGCCGCCTTGATAGAGGAGCTGGGGCTGATCAACCTGAGCACGATGAAGGTCGTGAAAAGAGCAGAATATCTTTTTCCCAGTAAGGAATTCAGGGCAGGGGTGGTCAGAGGATTGAAGAAATGCACTTCGTTTAGGAGAGACCTCATCGAGGATCCTTATCAGATGAGCCTTGATAGGTATTTGTAAGCGAGATTATGCGTGTTACCTACTCCACAGGTTTTTCTATTTGTTCACTATGCGTCAGCGAGCCAAAAACATCGATAAGCGATGATTTGGGATACGTCATGATAAGATAAAGCCCGAGTATGAAAAAGATGCCTGCGCCGACGAGTATGAGCAGAACCTCGATTAAAAATAGATCACCTGTTTCGGTTACCAGAGTCTCGTAGACCACCACGAGCCAGAGTAGGACAAACAGTACCAGTCCTATTCCAAGGAAAATGGCTCCGGACAGGTATCGTTTTCTTCGGCGCTTCGTGTAGTCCAAAAGGGCGGCAGTTACTTTTTGTTCAGCTGGTAATTCCTGAGTAGCCTCCGGTCTAGGGCCCCCGGGTACAGGTTCATCAGGTACTGGAGGCGGGGGTGCTTCCTCAACCGGGGGAGGTATAGTTTCTTCTTGTTCAATAATGATCTTCTCCTCCTCCAACAAGTCAGTGCTTGGCTCCGTCCCCAGAGGCTCAGGGCTCCTGCTCTTGAGATAGGAGGGAAGAGGTATCTGCTGCTCCTCTTCTACGGGGGGTGAAGAAGATACCTTTATTTCTTCATCTATAAGGGGAGAAGGTATCTGCTTTTCCATCTCGAATATTGCACCACAGTCAGGGCAAGATGCTGCACTTGCAGGCACAATGGTTTGACAAATCGGGCATTCGAAGGTCTCAGTTTCTTCATCTTCTGCCATCATATCACCTCTTTCATTCATATTTAATTTCATTCCAATTCCCAGTTTCCAGGGAATTTTTTAGATTGATTAGGTAATCCTTCATACCGTGAGGAAAGCTCCCCCCAATTTGAGATTCACTCCAAGCTGCAAGCATAGCTAAAACGAATTCCTCAACTGGAATGCCTGTTCTTAGAGCCAGGGTGATGAGCTCCTCCATCAACTTGGGGTTGGTGTAGAGACTATTAAGATCCCCCGGGCCAGAATGGTGTAAAAGGGCCCGCGACGTGGGTTCGATATCCTTCCAAAACCTGGTGCTGAACGCGTATCTGCGTACCAACGCAATGGTAAACAAAATCAAAAGGATGGGCCAGAATATGAGCCGTAACATCATTCGAAAGAGATCCGATGGTTCTTCAGGAGGCTCCTCAGGCGGTTGTACGGGAACAAAAGAGAAGGACTCAGGATCAGTGTTGTTCCAGTTACCGCTGCTGTCAACAGCCCAGATCGTATAACCATAATCACCAGTTTCATCAAACGTATCACTATAGAACCACTCACTGCCAACCCCCTGGGTCATACTAACATTTTGCCAGGTCCCATCCGGGAATGTTATGTTCACCCACACCTCGCTGGTACCAACATCATCGGTAACGTCCACCGTGATATTTATCTCTCCACCCTCCTCCTGCTGGCCAGGGGTAGCGTCAGGCTGTCCAATTTCAGGGCGGTCCGTGTCCTGTACGATAAAACTGTTGAGAGCCGTGTTGTTCCAGTTATCACTGGTGTCCATGGCCCATACTATATAGTAATAATTCCCGAGATTCGTGTAAGTTTCCTCAAGGTACCATTCATCATCGGTGCCACGATTCATGGTCGTGTTAATCCAGCTACCGTCGGGATAGGTGATGTTTATCCAAACCTCATCCAGAGCGACATCATCTGTGACCTCCACGGTTATGTTTACAGAGCCCCCGTTTTCCTGCGGATCTGGAGTTTCGTTGGCATTTGTAAGCTCAGGCGGATCGGTATCCTCAATGGTGAATGTTCCCGGACCTATGATGTCCATGTTATTGCTTGTATCGTTGGCCCACACTTCGTATGAATACCCTCCTATTAAGTCATAAACATCGTTGAAGAACCATTCATCATCAATACCACGAACCATACGGGTATTAATCCAGCTGCCATCAGGATAGGTAATATTGACCCACACCTCATCAACATCCACGTCATCCACGACATCCACGGTAATATTGACAAAGCCGCTGTTTTCTTGCGGGTCTGGTAGATCATCAAGGTTGGTAAGGCTAGGGGGGTCTGTATCCTGTATAGTAAAGGTCCCAGGGCCTGTGCTGTTCCAGTTATTTCCAGTATCTTTTGCCCATATTGAATAAGAATATAAATTTAAGTCATCATATGTGGTGTTGAAGAACCATTCATCACCAATGCCATGATCCATGCTGGTATTAACACAGCTGCCGTTGGGATAGGTGATGTTCACCCATACCTCGCCGACACCCACGTTATCGATGACTTCTGCTGTTATATTGACATATCCCCCATTCTCTTGAGGGTCAGGTGTGTCATCGATTTTGATTATCTGTGGGATAACAACCGCTTGAATCGAGAAAGTCTCTTGGCTCGTGCTGTTCCAGTTGTCGCTCGTATCGTTCATCCATATCATGTACGAGTAGGTGCCAATATCGGAATAATTTGTATGGTAGTACCACTCGTTACCACCACCTGGTATCATGCTTAGATTGATCGAACTGCTGTCGGGATAGGTGATGTATATCCACACTCCATCCACAGCCACATCGTCTATGACCACGACAGTTATGTTGACAAAACCACCAGCCTCTTGTGGATCAGGTACATCGTTAATATTGGAAAACTCAGGAGGACCGGTATCCTGGATTGTGAATGTTCCCGGTCCAGAGCTGTTCCAGTTATCGTTTGTGTCGTTAGCCCAGATTACATAGGAATAAAGGGTTAAATTCTCATATGTGATGTTGAAGAACCATTCATCACCGATGCTAGGGGTCATGCTTGTGTTAACCCAAGTATTATCAGGATATGTAATGTTTATCCATACCTCATCCACGGCAACATCATCAGTGACATTGACAGTTATGTTGACAAAGCCGCCGTATTCTTGAGGGTCAGGTGTATCAGTGAGATTGAAAAACCCAGGAGGATCGGTATCTTTAATCGTGAATGTACCAGGTCCTGTGCTGTTCCATTTGTTTGCTGTGTCGTTTGCCCACACTTTGTACGAATAAACGTCCAGATCATCATAGGTGTTGTTGTAATACCATCCATCGCTGCCCGCGGGCTGCATGCTGACATTGACCCAGCTCCCATTTGGATATGTAATGTTTATCCATACCTTATCCACGGCAACATCATCAGTGACATTGACAGTTATGTTGACAAAGCCACCGTTTTCCTGAGGGTCTGGAAAATCGTCAAGATTTGAAAGCTCAGGAGGACCAATATCTAAGATGGTGAAGGCTCCTGGTCCTGTGCTGTTCCAGTTGTTGCTTGAGTCGTTTGCCCAAACCGTATAGATGTAAGCACCGGGGCTGTCATATGAGGTGTTTAAGAACCATTCGTCACCAATGCCTTGGGTCATGCTAACATTAACCCAACTGCCGTTAGGATATGTGATGTTTACTCGCACATCGTTAACTTTAAAATCGTCTGTGACATCCACGGTTATATTAACATAGTCGCCAATCAGCTGGGGATCAGGCGTGTCTGTAAGATTGGCAAGCTCAGGAGGATTTTTATCTATGCTCAAAACGATGTAGCCGCTGTCAGGAACCCAATCCTTTACTGCGGAATTTACAGACGTGGAGGCGTGGGATCGGAATTGGCCGAAAACCACCCCGGCAGGTATGCCAAGATATGCCAGTGGATAGCGCGCCTCGGTTGAGTGGTTGCCAGGTGGTATTCCCGGTGCGGGATCGAGATACAGGCTTCCATCCTCTATCATATTGCCGTCGTCAGAGGCGTTCCAAATGTGCACATCGCTTGCATCTCGTATCGATATGTTCGTCAGCTCAGGGATACCGCCTATCAACTCAATCTGTGCGGAAACATAGATGTCCCAGGTGGTGCCGGAAGCCGTGGTGTTGAGCCCCATATCATATAAAACCGCAGGACTGTAAGTATCATTATCTATATCCCACCGCACGTAAAACCATGTGTCGTCAAAATCAAATGAAACGAAGACGAAATCTGTCATATCATTAGGAGTATCACCCAAAGGATCGGTCAGGTTCACGGTGGCATTGACCCAATCCGCAAGTGTTCCGTCATCAACATCGATGGCCAAAGAAATTCTCCCGATCCCGATCGGATCTGGAAGCCACATTAAAAGTATGAAACTCAGTATTACTAATATAATCTTGCGTTTAATGGCCATATCCAATTCCCTCTTTTACGCATGAAATTTGTGCTGTTATCACTAGATAACACTAAGACAAGGAATGTATACCCGAAATCTGCCTTATTAAGTTTTTGTTAAAATTACCCATCATGGAACTATCCTCCTCCTCAACATCTCCTCATCGTACCCAAAAGGCGCGAGCAGGGTCTCCCCCGCCCTCAAAAGCAGCTCGATGTACTTCCCTGTGTCGTAATCCTCATCCCCGTCTACAAACTCGGCCAGCTTCACCCTTTTCATGGGATCCCTTGTGGAGCTGTCGCATATGATGAACCTTATCTTCTGGCCAGGGTAGAGTTCGAAACCTCGCATCTTGAGCTGCTTCAGTGCAGCAACCTGGTCGTTGAACTGACTGTAGTCCTCCAAGCTCTTTGAGATCCTCTTCGTGATGATCAGATCCTCAGGCCTGCACTCACCGTTTTTGATCATTTGGCAGTATTGCTTCAAAACCCCAATCGCCTCGGGTATTCTCTCCATGAACTCCTGGGAATTATCGGCTTTGCACAACCTCTCCAGCATCTTTGCCTGGGCCTCCTTTATCAGCACAGGCGTGTCCCTTTTTCTCAGATCGATGCCCCTCACCTTCAATTCGTTGTTCTCGAACAATCCATAGTACCTGTTCAACGCGCCCACGCCCGTGGTTTTGTTCGGTAGGAAAACCAGCCATTTGTATATCCCCTCCAGCTCCAGTGGTATGTCGATGTACCTTGAAACATAACTGCAAAAATCTTCATGATCGTCATAGCCGTTTGGCTTAAGCCAAAGGCAGTCCACGATGCCGTGCAGCACCTCGTAACCGTATTGCTCAGCGATCTCCATGGTTTTTACAAGTATCTCCCTGCCGTACGCGTTTATTGACTCGTGGCATTCGATTCTTCCGAATCTGGCGTTTCTGTAGCCAGTGTACCCGAATGCGGTAACTAGGGTCCATTTCAGCAGGTCCGCCTTCTGCTTGTACATTTCCTTTCTCTCCGGCTGGGTTTTTGCGAGCCTCTTGAATGCTATCCTTCTCTGCACCAAGGGTTTCACCACCTTTGGGATCAGGCCTATCCTCTTCTCGCACACGTTGTACAACAGCTCAGGCACCCTTCTCTTGGAGTCGGGGCAGCACTGGCACAGCACCGTTTCAGGTGAAAGATTGTACTTTGCCATGATGTTCGGATAAAGGGAAGTGAAGTCCACCTCGATCACACCATCATGCACGCCCACCACAGGCTCGAATATCAATCCACCTCTATCGGCGATTATCAATTCCTCAGCGGTCTTGAACTCCTCGGGCACGTTCTTTTTCCATAATATCAGATAACCGTCTTTCAGTGCATGATTGACCTGCATGGCAGATATGGCGCTGCCGGGCGAGAGCCTCGATAAGGCCTGTGCAGGAATGCAGGACATCCTCGCCAGGTCTATCAGCCCGCACATTCCGCCTTCACTGAAAATGAACGAGTTTGAATCGATATGCAGCCTACCTTTCAACGTATAGGATGGAGGTTTATACAGTATATTGCCGTAGCTGAAGTAGGATTTACCTCTCTTCTTCGGCATCGCATCCCCTTTCTCCCTACCCAACACGAATTCGTCCCCAACTCCATTGAATGAGGCCCGGGCGTAGAGATAAGGTAAGGTAAAACCGTCGCCGTTTTCGGTGTATATCACCTCAGGGTCCAGGGCCTTGAGGGCCTCCACCAAACCGAGCAGCATCTCGTCCTCTTCGCCATCCAAAACGATATCGTTTATTTCTACCTTTGACAGGGGGTCGTGATAGGTGGGGATCCCGGCATCTGTGAACACCTTCAGCTCTGCACCTTTGAGGTCAGGTATCGCGTACCTCAGCCTGAACTGCCCGTCCTCCAATTTGGGTTTACCAGATAGGTTCACCATGGCCATCGGGAAAAGGCCTTTCTCCACCAGGTACCTCTGCTCCAGCCTGACATCCACATTGAAGAGCTTGTAATCATGATATCCCCCCCTGCTGTCGATTATGCGGGCGCAGCCCTTTAGATCGGAATAGTTCCTTGGAGTTACTGCCAAGATCTTCTCTGCTGCCCCGGATCTTATGTCGATCTTCTTTTCCACCATCTCAGTTTTGGCCACCGCATCCAATATTTCCAGGTCCTTTGCCAACCCCTTCAATTCGGCATGGGAGGGATGATGCACGTAGAACTTTGGCTGAAATCTCTCATCTACAACCTTCTCAACGCCTTTCTTGGTCTTGAGCCACAGCACCATGGTATTGTTCCGATAATCGGGGTACGCATCTATGATCCAGCCCCTCATTCCTTAACCTCTCGAACCTTGCCTTTCAGCTCATCTATTTCCTTCTCCTGCTCAAGCAGTATGGACATGAGCATGGATTCCGAGGGGTCGATCTGTATGTTGAATATGGAGGCAGAGGAATGCAATCTGGCCTTGTTCATCATCCTGTCGAAGGCCTCCCTGTCCCCCCTGCGGAGCGCTCTGCGGAAATTGTCCCACCTCTTGATCACCTGCTCCAAGATCATCCTATAGGTGGGTAAGGTCCTTCCCATGAGTCTCCCCCTTTAAGAACTCGTCCAATATCATCTGGTACGTGGGCACAGGGTAGAAACGGATGAAGGCATCCTTTCTCGGCAGTATCACCCTCAACCCCTTCCTCATGTCCTCGATTCTCACCAGCTTGTCGGGTGCGTTGTACATCAGATTCCTGAGCCCCCTTCTGAAATGCAGCTTTGCAAGGCCGTGGTTCGTGAGCACGGTTACGAGGTTGTACTCCTTGGTGAGCCTCTTGAGCGTGTTCATGCATCGTTTTATCAATTGGAACGATTCCATCCATGCCATATCCTTGTCAAAGAACAGGTCCACGAAGCAGGACACCACCAGCGTGGACGCCTTGCTCTTCTGCACCATATCCTCCAGCTTGTCGTTGATCAGCGTGACGAGTTGGTAGGTTGTGAACGCCCTGGCAACGCTTATCTGGGAGAGCACATGTCCCCTGTCACAGCCCTTTCTCTTGCATAGGTTGGCTATGCCGTAGGGGTCTATGGAGTTGCCGCCGTCAATGAAGATGAGCTCTTCGTGGAAGGTATCCACGGCCTGAACGCACAGCATGGAGGTCAGGTCGAACACGTATCTGCTGGAGGAATCCAATAGAATCAGCTCCGAGGCCGCAAAACCCCCTATGAACCAGTCCAGGCGGGGCAGGGCAAGATAGAGCACCCTGTGCTCCCTGAGAGGCTCTGAGATGTAGGACGTTGACTGGATGATCGCTTCTGGATGAACTTCCATACGAACTCCCCTTATTGTACTATAACATTGACGTGAAGTATTTTATTGGTGATATCCAGGGGGGAGTGAAAGTGTTCTGACCCCCTTAGATGGCTGGGTATAAAAAGGGAATGGTGAAAGTGCTCTGAGGATGGCTTTTCTTCACCCCATCAAGAACTCCTTCAGGTTCGTTATAGCCCCCACCACATCAACGTTCTCCTCAATATCCAAGGGCGAGATGCCTTCCAGATCGGATGCTATAACCCCTTTGTTGTAGGGTATCACCGCAGCCAGAGGAATGTCGAGCTTTTTGAGCTCTTTCTTTATCAATTTCTCCTCTTCCTCACTGCCCACCTTGTTCATCACGGCCACGATTTTCTTGATTTCTATATCATTGGCCAGCGATTTTATCCTACCAGCGGTTTCCACGGATCTGAGCCCCGGCTCAACCACCACTATGAGCACGTCCACGTTCTTTGCTGTCCCACGACCCAAATGCTCGATTCCAGCTTCCATGTCCATTATTACGAACTCCTTCTCGAACAGCACATGCCTCATAAGCGCTTTGAGCAGCGCGTTCTCTGGGCAGAAGCAGCCTGTACCGCCAGAACTGATGGTACCAAGGACGAGCAGTTTTACACCATCCTTGCCTTCGATCCCGTATCTGTCCACCAAATCGTCAACCTTCGGATTTAGCTTGAACATCCCGCCAAAGGACTGACCAGGTCTTGCCCCTGTTCTTTCCTCTACCAGATCGAACATTCTCGATAGTGGTACGAGGTTCTCTCTCTTTTTCCTTGGGATGCCGATGGCTGAGGCAAGGTTTGAATCAGGGTCTGCGTCTATAACTAAAACCTTCTTGCCGTCCCTTCCTAACAATCTTGCCAATATCCCTGCAACGGTGGTCTTTCCGACGCCGCCTTTGCCTGAAATGGCGATTTTCAAGGGCATGTTATCGTGCTCTTTTTCGATGTTAAGGTAATCGAAAGCTGCTTCAAAAAGGTTTCTTTTGCGGGAAGGTTATTTTTATTTGGGCGCAGCTTCTTTTGGCAATGGGCTGAATTGAAAATAGTTCCTATCATCGAAATACGCGCAAGTGAAATCAGATAGTGGGATTCCAGTGCGTTTGCTGAGGGCCAGTGTATATAGAAATACCTGCTCCGCCGCCCTCTTATCCTCTTTTTTGGCATCTGGTTTATAGAGGACTTTGAATAACCCATATTTTTCGTTCCTCTTTGTTTTTTTGGTCATTCGCAGTCATCTTTTCCTATAA
>CBDUXN010000117.1:0-11436 GCA_965371185.1 uncultured Thermoplasmata archaeon | reverse complement strand
GATAAACCAGTAGTAAATCGAATAAGCGATATTGCGTTTCCTTTCTGTGGTGATATGGGCGATGGTGGCAGAGATTAATGGCTTAAAAGCACCTGCCCCAAACCCTATCACCAATATAGATATGGTTAATAGTACTATCTGCCCCTCACCAACAAATAATACAATCAGATATCCAATCATCAATAATGAAAGACAGCCTAAGAGAACAGTTCTATATCCATACTTTTCAGCTAATGCTGCAGAAACAATTGGAATAAAATATAATAGAATGTACAACAAAGAATATAATGCACCCCAAATCCAATCTTCAAAGCCTAAAACAAGCACAACATATGGACCAAGAACGGCCATAGCCCCATAAAAGGCTCCTCGCTCGAAGAACTCTAATGAATCAACTATCCAGTAAAGACGTGGAAACTGTCCAAAAAATCCCTTCTTCTCCTCCCCCTCAGGAGGCTCCACAGCTTCAGGCCCTTTCTCGAATTCCACCACCTCCGCCTCAACTACCTCCCCCTCCACCGCCTCGACTTCATATTCTTCTTTTTTATCCTCTTCATCCATCCTTAGTTCTCCCCAGAACCTCTCTTGTTCAATAAATACATCTGGTGTATCGTAATCTACAATTTATCTTTTCCCTTTCATCCCTGTATCTTATCCAGGGCTTCTTTAACGGTGGGGAAAAGGTTCAGATCTGTATGCGGTAAAAACAGAGCGGACGTGAATTCATTGTAGAACATGTTGTTCACGGAAAGCTCGATGTAGGTCATCCTCTTGTATATCCTCTCAGCCTCCTCCCTCATATCCTTTGAAAGAAGCGCCAGCCTTGCACCGCCAAGAGAACCGTTGCCAATGAACTCGAACTTCTCAAGGGGCATGTCGGGAAACAGGCCCAGCAGAATCGCCTTCTTCATGTCTATGTAATTGCCGAAGCCTCCTGCGATGTATATTCTGTCCAGGTCATCGAAGGTGTAGTTCATGGTCTTCAGCAGAACAGAGCAGCTGGCGTACACCGCAGCCTTGGTCCTGATGATGTTCTTGATGTCAGCCTCGGTGATCGCTATGTCCTTGCCCTCAGCCTCCTTCAATATTATCTTACCGTCCTCGTCTTTATGCGCTATGACGTCCCTCCCCAAGGCTGTCTCCTCTGCCCAGGCGGCTACAAATTCCTTCCCTTCTTCCCCGTTCCTTATCCTGGGTGAAGAAATATCCTTTAGGCTGCCGTTCTTATCGATTATACCGTTGATGAACAGCTCAGCCAATAGGTCGATCAGCCCTGAGCCGCAGATGCCTTTTGGCTTAGCATCCCCTATGGTCTTGTAGAAGACCTTGATTTCGGTCTCATCCTCCTTTGGCAGTACAGTCAGTGCGATCTTCTCTATCGCACCAATGGTGGCCCGCATGCCGTGCCCAACCTCACCGCCTTCAAACGCCGGCCCAGCGGAGCAGGAGCACGAGGCAAGTAATTCCTTATTACCGATCACCGCCTCGCCGTTAGTTCCAACGTCTATCAACAAGCCGAGCTCATCCTTCTTGTTCAGGCCTGAAGCTAGAATATCCGCTGTAATATCCCCGCCGACATAGCTGCTTCTGCAGGGCATGCAGTAAACCGCTGCCTCGGGGTTGACCTCCAAAATCAGATTCCTTGCCTTGAGCATCGGAACCGAACAGGCTGTAGGTATGTAAGGCTCTAATCTGATATGCTGTGGGTCCAGGGAGAGAAAGAGATGGGTCATGGTGGTATTGCCAGCAGTTACAATGCTGGTGATATCCTCTCTGCACACACCTTTAGCTCCCCCAAGTTTACAGAGCTCCTCATCCAATGTCAGCTCTTCCACCAGAAAGTTCACGGTTTCCACTATAAGCCTGTTCAGCAACAATAAACCCTCGTCTTCCTCTTCAGCATAATTTATCCTTGCAAGCACATCCTCCCCGCATACGATCTGCTTGTTGTAGTTTGACTTGGTGGCCACTATCTCGCCAGTATTCAAATCGATCAGGGAAACCACTACAGTTGTGGTCCCGATATCTATTGCCAGTCCAAAATGCTTGTTTACCGCCTCTTTAGGATCGATGGATATGATCTCGTTCTGGCCGTGAACATCAGCGATCGTGACACTAACATCCCAGTCGTTATCACGAAGTGTCTTTGCCGCACTTCTCAGCAGGTGCAAGCTTACGCTCGGACTCATTATGTTCTGCTCAGCCAACCCCTTCCTTATTCTCTCCAGGTCAGAGATGTTGTTCTCCAGGCTCGGGGCAGATAGCGTCAATCTGAGCTTGCGGGTCATGGGCATGAGCTTCTCGAATTCGATGCCCTTGGATTTCGTCAGTATCTGATGCTTTGCAGCCCTTGAGACCTCGGGTATGAAGACTTCTAGATCCCCCTCAACCGTGCTTTCACATGCAAGATAAAAACCTTTACTCACATCCTTCTCAGAGAGAAGATCCGATCTTTTTACAGACACCTTCCCCTTCACTTGAACCTTGCACTTGCCGCATTTTCCCAGGCCGCCGCACACGGAATTTATGAACACATCGGCCTTGATGGCAGCGTTCATGATGGTCTCGCCTTTTTCGACCTTGACGCTCTTACCTTCAGGCTGGAATGTGACAGTGCAATCCATCATTGATTTGACCTCGTCCAACTGAACGGATTGAAGGGATAAAATGTTTTTGCATGTCTACTTCAGTTGATTATCGAATCCAGCTCCTTCCTCGCTTTCTCCAAGTGCTTCTCCAACTTCAATTTCTCATAGATCTCGAGGGACTTGGTAAAATACGTTCTAGCCTTCTCAGCATCGCCTTTTGCCGCCCACATCAATCCATATTCGTAGTATGAATCGCCCAGTTCCTTTTCCATTCCTATCTCCTTGAAGATCCTAAGGCTCTCCTCGAAATTTTTTATCGACTCGTCCCAATTCTTCTGCACTCTATAGATCATCCCAAATACCCGCTTCGAGCCTGCGATTACCCTTTTCTCACCAAGCTCTTTTGAAAGATCGAAAGCCCGGTTGCAGCAATCCGAGGCTCCTTTCAGGTCCATCTTATCGAGGTACGTTTCCGCCATGACCCAGTAGTTATCAGCAGTCAATGATTGGAAGCCGATCTTCTCCGTTATCTTCAGGCTCTTTCGCAAGTGCTCAAGGGCTTTGTCATGTTCCCCCATGAGGCGGTGGGTATCACCGATATTGTGGTACGATAGAGCAATATCATCTTGATCGCCCATGTTCTCAAATATCTCCAGTCCCTTCTTGAAGTGCTCAAAAGCTCCATTGTATTTACCTCTGGTTGCGTGCATCATGCCTATGTTGTTAAGGCAGGCTGCCACACCCCACCGATCACCGATTTTCTCATAGATCTTGAGGCTCTCTTCGCAGTTATCAAGGGCTCTATCGTATTCTCCTCTTGCCCAGTACACATTGCCAGTTACATTAAGGGAGGCGGCAACGCCTCTCTGATCGCCTATCTTCTTCCTTATCTCTAAGCTCCTGTTATGGTATTCAAGGGCATTGCTGGACTCTCCACCGCAAAAGTGCACGATACCGAGGTTTCCAAGGCAAACTCCAATACCCCATTCGTCGCCAAGTTTCTCCCATATCCCCAGGCCTTTCTCGAAATGCACAATGGCCCTTTCGAATTCTCCTTGGCGCAGGTACGCGTAACCTAAGTTCTGCAGGGCAAGCGCTTCCTCCTTGGACCCTTCACCACTGACAAAGCCCAGGGCCTCCGTGCATTTCTTTACGGATTCGATATAATCTCCCTTTTTCTCGTACATGCTCCCGATCTTCGCTTTGATCTCCGCCTTTTTCTTCATTTCTATGGTCGATCCCAAGGCATTCTCGTAGGATTCTATGCTTCTGTCATAATTTCCGATAAGATCATTGACATCTCCCAGAGCCTCGAATATCTCCATTCTCTTCTGCTCATTTTCTTCGAGCTCAAGAGCCTGATTATAGAACCTTATCGCCTCCTTATTTGAGTAATCCTCCTTGGCGCTCTCTGCCGCCTTGATCAGATAAAAAATCGCCTTCTCATTGTTTCTGCAGCGGTAGTAATGGAACGCTAAATGCTCGATAACATTGTCTAATTTATCTTTGTTTTGCTCTTCGATGCAGTTAGCGATGATAGAGTGATATTCCATTCTAAGCTCCATTGGTATCTCGCTGTACAAAACCTCTTTGATCTTGGCATGATCGAACTTGTATTTTGTACCAAGGGAATGTATGAGCGTGTGTTTCTTTTCCAAAATCCTCAGCTGCTCCAGCAGTTGCACCCTGTTCGCACCCATGGCATCAGCCAATATGGCAGATGTAAACTCCTCACCGATTACAGAGGCATAATCCAATATCTTCCTCTCATCTTCATGCAGCCTATTCAGTCTTCTAACGACGACATCATTCACCTTAGTGGGTATGTTCGCTTCCTTCAAATCCTTCGCCAGAGTCCAGATGTCCTCCTTTCTTTCAATAGTCTCCTCTTCAACCATCATCCTGATGAGTTCCACTATGAAGAAAGGATTGCCTTCAGTTTCCCTGTACAAGTGCTTTTTGAATTCGTCCGTGAAAGCGGTTTTGCCTAAAACCGAATCGAGCATTTCATCGATATATGTTTCTTCCAGTCTTCCCAGTTCTATCATCTTATACAGATCTTCACGGTTCATCAACTGCAATGACTCGATTAGAAAATGCACTTTGCCGTCCTTTGTTGCCGTGACATCCTCGGGTCTGTAGGTGCCCAGTATCAACAAATTGCAGTCCCGTGTTTTTCGTGCGATATAATGCAGGAGCGCCATTGTGGAGGGGTCCGCCCACTGCAGATCTTCAATACACAGCAGAGATGGGTTCACTTTAGTATGTCGGACGATGCCCAAAAGTATGTTCTCAAACAGCCTGTTCCTTTTGATCTTTGGGTCGTCCTTAGTATAATCGATGCCGTCGTATTTACCAGAGGTGATGAGGATTCTTAGATGCTCGATCACGCCGCTCACCTTGGTTCTGTCTCCATCCCAGTCCTTGAGCAGGTTCCCGAAGTTCTGTTCCACTTTCATGAGAATTTCCCTCATATCATTGATTAAAAATTCGTTTTCACGTCCTGTTAATATAGCAACGAGGTTCACGTTCTTTCCGCTTTCTATCAAAATTCGATAGTTCTCGTAACCTAATGAGTTCAGCCTTCCCTCATCCCTTTCCTCACCGCTGAGCATGGAAAGTGAATCTTTGGCAAATTGGCCAACAGCAGTCAGCATGCCCGAAAATATCTCGGAATCCAATCGCGATTCTTCTCTCTCAACCTTGCTGATGAGCAGTCCATTATCGTCCATCAAATAAACGCAATCCACTTTTGGCGGTTCCTCCTGTGAGAACAGATAGTCCAAATCCGCACTGCGCAACGCGTCTATGAAGGGCATGTAGGGCGTAAGGGTCTCGTACAAAGACCATCCCTGGATGACCTGAAAGTCCTGCGATCGCGCGTATTCTATCAACTCGCTCAGCAATCTGCTTTTACCGACCCCAGCCTCGCCTGAAATGAACAGTAGATTGCCACTGCCCTGAGCAGCGCTATTGAGTTTATTTTTCAACTCTTGGAGTTCGAGTTCACGGTCGACCAATGGTATCTGTGATTCTATGCCTTTCATTTTTTTCCTTCCCGAATATGATGATTTTTTCTACATTTTATTGACGAGGATTAGGATTTCTTACCGATCTTCCCCCCCTTTTTACCCAAATACCCTTTTAGTTATATACATTTTTACGTGCTTAAAGATAAAAGAAACCATGATTTGCATTATTTTTCCAAGCTAGTCTCCCCATCCCCCAGGTGGCGGAGGAGTTACCCATCGGGTTATTGGAGCATGCCTCCGTATTGGAAGTTCAATTGATAGGGTGCATCGGCAACATCGAGATCTCTTAACTTGCCTACGTTGGATACAAGCTCATTATTTTGAGCCCAACGATTAGGCCCATTGCGATGAACATGCCAAGCCTGACATTTGCTGGTAGATCTTCATCTTTTATTGCACCGATTATTAGGCCGATGGACAGCAGTATCAGTCCGATATACCCAAGGAGGTTTCCTAGGGTGGTTATGGTTCTTACGCCATCGGAATAATCCTCCATCTCAGTGTAATCTTCGGGGTCATCCAAAAATCCAGCGCTGATGTATATTAAGCCGCCTACCAATAGAATTATTATGCCGATTATTATCAGCCCCAAATACGGTTTTTGAGGGGCGAAAGCTCCTGGAGGTGCGGGAACCGCCTGAGGCATGGGTTGTTGTTGGCCATAAGGTTGTTGTTCATACACAGATATCACCCAAGCGTCAATTGAATACGATAGTAAATACTTTTCGTCAATTGTAAAGAGTTCAAAGATTTAAATAATCTAAATTCCTTAATGCTCGGTATGTTACTGTTTGGGCATATAGGCATAACCATGGCCGTCGTTTACCTATTCACGCGTTATCTTTCCTCCCGCAGTAAAAGAGGCCTCTCCAAATCATTTGCCCAGGATATCGACTTCAGGATCGTGATAGTTGCGGCGATGCTGCCGGATATCGTCGATAAAACCGTGGGAATGATCATCTTCAAAGAGGAGATCTCAAACGGCAGGCTCTTCACGCATTCCATCATAATTGTCGGATTGATATCTATTTGTTTATTTTCTTTTGCAATAATACAATGCGGGCACCGATTAAAGCCCCTGTTCTATATCTCCCCAATTTGGATTCATTTATTGCTGGATAGGATGTGGGAAGATATTCATACACTGTTCTGGCCGGTTTTTGGCATTGGCTTCCCAAGGATAGACATCGAATTCTCGGATTACTGGACCCATCTCCTATCAGACCCCTATATATATCTCAGTGAAATCCTGGGAGCTCTAATAATCATTATAATAATCATTCGGTACAGGCTGTTTATCAAAATTCGACTCTTCGGCTTTTTTAGGGACGGAAAGCTGAGGATTGGCTCAGAGTCCTGAGGGGAATAGTTCTATCAGGGAAAAAAGCTATTCTTTTTCCTCCTCGTCCTTCCTCTTTTCATATTCTTCCTCTTTTCATATTCCTCATCTTTTAATGCTAAGCTGATCAATTTATAGCCGAAGACCATTGAAAACAATGCGATGGAGATAATTGGGATTATTTCCGCAACGGCGTTACTTCCAACCGGTTGGGGCGTAAAGAAAAGGGGGACTGATGTGAGTCCGAAAACGAGCAATGCGATGGTGAACCAGCCAAGAGCCCTTTCGGATGACTTAATTAGTGCAATGCCAATGAATAGGAGTGAGAACCCAACCAATACGAAGAAGGTCATGGAAAAAAATGTATGCGGATCACCTGTGGATTCCGGAAATACTCCAATGCCGATCAACGCGCATGCGTTGACAAGGTAAATTAAGATTCCTAGGCTCCCTAAGGGGGTTTTCAATAAACCGCTCTTTCTGATCCCTATTCCCAAAAAAATGCCTAGAACACCTGCTGTCACGAGTCCGCAATTGAACAGGATCGAAGGGATGCCGTGCGCAGCGTAAATCGGCCTGTCTCCGGGGGAGCCTCCCAGGTCGGAAAGATAGTTCTCTGTCCAACTGAACCAGGGGGAATATAGAATGGCAAGACCGATACAGCCAAATGCGATGATCGGTGCAAGTATCCCGCAGGCCCCTGCTATTTTCAATGTTCCAAACCTTTTCGAGGTCATACTTTCGTGCGTGAATGAGTGTGGAGGGCTTTTAACTTTTACTGATATATGGAACGGTTGGCCTTATCAGGGGGCTATGCGCTGTTTTAAGGCCGGACAGCGAAAATTGGGATGGACCTTAATTAAAATAGGGAAAAATAAGGGAAAGTTTATTATATATAGCACTCGAATTCTAATTGGTATGCCAATAAGCAGAGATGAAGCCCTCAAGATTTTGAAATTCGGGTCAGGGAAAAAATCCATTTACGACAAGAAAATCGAGATAATGAAATTCCTGAACGAAAATGGAAGGAACGCCTGGTCCTTCATCGAGATCTACAGGGGTATAAAGGGGGACAAAAAGATATTCCCGATTCTGGAATCAGCCATCGAGCTTTTATCTTGGGGTACAGAGAAAGAGCAATACTTTGAAGCCTTGTTAGATTTGGTTGATGAAAACAAAGTGGTCGTGATCGAGAAAGAAGATGAAATGTTCTACATGGCAGTAGAATGATGCTTTTTTGAAATCGTTGAAATTCTATAATAACTTTTATAACAAAGGAAGGCATTTGCAAACACGAACAGGTATTACTCATCATATCTCATGGGGGTTTGAAATTGGGCGTAGCAAGCAAAGAAGATGTGCACAGTTGGTTGAAAGAGATCGGACTCAAATCATTGGAGAAAACGGACACTGGCAATTGGTTCTTTTTAACGAAATATGGAGAATCTGAAATTCAAATAAATATAACATACGAGGAGCACGAATCTCCTATGCCATCAATGGTTGGAGTGGGTTGCCTCTTCTTGGATCCACCGGAGAAGAATCAATACGAGCTCTATCAAAAGCTTTTGGAATTGCAGACCATGAGCATGGAGACCAAATTTTGTATAGGAAGCAACAGCGCCATCGTTCTCATTACCCAGAGAAGTGCTGTGGATTTGGATCAATCGGAGCTGCGAGATATGATAGACATGGTTCTCATGATGTACAATCAATTTCATAAGGATTGTTTATCCATCGTTTCGTAGATGGAAGGCCTCATGTTCAGGGACGATTTTAACGTTCCCTCGTTTGAGAACCGAACATATGGCATGGAACGACCACAGATGGACTTTTTTGTTTGTAGTATATCGCCCATTTAGGTCTACCATGTTCATGCAGGATCACCCACCTGTCCGTCAGCTCCGCTTTGCCCCAGGGATAGAGCCCTTTCACAACGTTTCGACGCCTTACTTTCTTCATAGCAGATACCATGATCAACACACCAATGGTGGAGGTGCGTATCATACTTATATAACCTTTTACACCCTTTTCATTGGTAATTATCATGGAAAATAAAGTGTAGGTTTTCGGGCATCATTTTTTAGACATGAAGGATAGCTTATTTTCAGACACCCAGGGTATCGATTTCTAACTTTTCCCGTTCGTTCATCTGTTGATTCGCAAGAGTGATAAAACTGTATTTTGTGGAGAAATAAGGGGAACAAGATTTTGAGAGTTCAGGAATATCATTTCTTTTTCAGTAATTTATCGCATTCCCTCTTCATCTTTTTGACATCAACCTTCCCCAGGATTTTCTTGAGCTTTGCATCATCTGTCTTTGAAAAGGTCTTGACATCTTTTATTCCTTTGGCTCGTAATTTGTCCGCCTTTTTCGGTCCGATACCAGGAAGTTCTTCAAGGGCGACACCCTTTACTTTTTCCTCTTTCTTCTTTTGCACCTTTTCCTTTGGTTTAGCCTTTGGTTTTACTTTTGTTGCTGCTTTTTGTGTTGGTTTAGGTTCCATTTTTGGTGCTGCTATCGGCTGAGGAATTCTTCTTAACGATCTTTTTGGAATTTTTATCAGGAATTTTTCCTCATCATTGGCTTTACGTCTTAACCACTGTTTACTCGAATAGATCTCCCTTCCGGACAGCTCAGCAACCGTAACATAAATATTCGGTCTCTTACCAAGGCCGAGATCCTTAAATTCCTTTTTACCGTATTTGATATCGAAAATCCCATTCCTGTCGGTAATTACCTTTCCTAGAGTGTCATCAAAAAATATGTCCTTGTCAAAGGCCCTAACCCTTAAGTTCGGTATTCCTACACCTGTCTCCTTGACTATGATTTTCCCATGAATTCTGAACACTCTCTTCTTGTCACCTTTTGGCATCATTTCACTCCTCCATAATCTGGTTTGTAAAAAGAGCATATCTCTGATTGTATTTATTATTTCTGTTCTGGCAAATCAAGGCCATAATACTCCAGGGTGGGTGACGAAGTCAAAAAAGGGGATGTTTTTATAAAATCCCCCACTATGACGATGAGTATAAATAATAATAAATCGATTTAGAACAAAGATAGGAGGACGAGAATATGCAAAATGCTTGCCCAACTTGCGGACAACCTTTGGCCTTCAGTCAACAGGATGGAAGATGGTACTGCTACAATTGTCAAACACCTCAGGTGAATGTAGGAAAAGAAGAAGCTTCAATGACGCCGCAATTGTGCCCGAACTGCGGCGCTGACATGCAAGGCAAACAGTTCTGTGGGAGTTGCGGTAGCCAGGTTTCTACCCCGCCACCTCCTCAACAAACAGCTTATCCTCCTTACGCTGCCCCACGGGCACCTGGTCCGTCTTCCCCGCAGGATATTGTTCCCATGTATTATGCTTTATCATTATTTGCCAGTATTGTAGGTGGTATATTACTGCTAACAACTGAATTCGGTGGCTCATACAACAGTACTGGCTATACTGAAACATACGTAAATATTGGCCCCTATCCTGAAACACCGGGGGCATTTTTGGCTCTTCTTGGAGCGGCGTGTGCAATCTTCTTTTGCGGTTTCATATCATTGAAGGGAATTCAGTCCAAAGGTACAATTCCTAGAAATCTCGTAAAGTTAGCGTTCATCTTAGCTATAGTTATTCTTGTGATCGTCATTATCGGTGCTATTGCCCTCTTCGGATTCACCGCAGATAATGAACGCACGTGGTTAGATGCAGGTTTTTATGGAGGAGCCATTGGTAGCTTCCTCATAGTCATATGCCTCGGAATGGCCTTGAAGAACACACCACAAACAGTGCCGCAGAGAAGGTATGGCTATGGAGCACCAATACCACCGCCAGGTCCGTCAGCTCCTTATCCACAAGCTTCTGGACCAACACCTGCTCCAGCCATGACACAACCAGTGCAACAGCCATCACCTGCCCCCCAACCAGCCCAAGCTCCTGCTGCGCAAGCACCAGCTCCAGCTGTGACACAACCAGAGCCAGCACCAGTTGCTCAGGAACAGCCACAAACCCAGCAACCACCTCAACAACAGCCCCAGCAGCCTCAACAGCAACCCCAACAGCCTTACCAACAACCAGCCCAGCAACCTCAACAGCAGTATCAGCAACCCCAACAGCCAGTCCAGCAGCCCCAGCAGCAGTATCAACAACCATACCCGCAGCAGCAACAGCAGCCCCAATATCAAACTCCAGCATCATACCCGTGTCCAAAGTGCGGGCAGATGCTGAGATTTGTAAACGAGTACAAAAAATGGTACTGCTACACCTGCAGAAAATATCTATAAATCGCCCCAACTATTTAAAATCGTGAGATCGGTTATTATTTGAGATGAACCACCAGCTCAAGTCGATTTTTCTTTATGTCTTCTTGCCTTCCATTCCCATATATGGAAGCGCAATCTACCCCTGCACACTATAGCCTTCTCATGCGGCAATTTACCACGGCGAATTGAGGGTTTATTTTCTGTCAATTGCAACAC
>CBDUXN010000116.1:0-11441 GCA_965371185.1 uncultured Thermoplasmata archaeon | reverse complement strand
GCTGAAGCTCGCTTCGATTTCCTTTTATTGTTGTTATTTTTTGATAATCTTTTTTAATGGAAATATCAAATGATTTTCGAGTGTGCCTTAAAGCCTCTAATGAGGTATCGATCACCTCATTCAAATTCACATCTGTGATGTTGCGATCCTTTGCCTCTCTCGAATACCTTGAAAGCCATTTTACGATTTCAGATGCCCTTTGCGCGTTGTTAATTATCTTTTTTGCATATTCTTTTATTTGATCATGATTCTCCTCATCCTGCATTATCTCAGCATATCCCGTTATCCCTGTTAAGGGATTGTTTATCTCATGCGCTATTCCAGATGCCAATGTACCGATTCCCGCCAACTTCTCGGACTGTATTAACTGCTCCTCTGCTCGTTTGCGTTCGGTGATATCGTTTAAGAAATTCAATGTGGCAGGTCTATTCTCCCAGTCTATCAGGACCGCATTGATTTCTATACACCTGACATTCCCTTCTTTGTCAATTATTCTGAAAGGGCATATAGGGGGAAGCCTTTCGCCTTTGAGTCTCCTAATGTGGCGTTCGAGCACCTCATCTTTATCTTCTGGATGAATGAGTTCCACAAACGGTCTTGTGGATAACTCTTTCATTGAATAACCCGTTATTTCCATGGCTTTAGGATTGAAGAACTTAAGCATCCCATCCTGAGCCACAACAATAGCTTCATTAGCGTTCTCCACTAATATGCGATATTTTTCTTCTGATGACCGCAGCGCCTCCTCCGCCTGCTTACGCTCGATTGAATAGCGTATGGAGCGAACCAGCAAATCACTGTCCACATGGCCCTTAACAAGATAATCCTGTGCCCCCTTCTGTACAGCTTTAACAGCCAGCTCTTCATCATCCAGGCCACTCAATACGATAATTGGCACACCCGGTGTTCGAGCGTACATTTCAGTAAACGTGTCAATTCCTTGGCGGTCCGGGAGTGAAAGATCCAATAGAACGACATCGATACCCCCCGAACCGATACGCACTAGCCCTGTAGAGAGCCGGTCTGTGCTAACCAAATCGAAAGCTACTCCCTTTGCATCGGCAAGCATTTCCTGGATCAGGCGGGTATCTCCAGGATTATCCTCAATCAGCAAGATCTTGATTTCCTTTTCTTCCATTTCACCCACTCTATGGCAATTTCACGATGGTGAGCCAGAAATCCTTGATAGACTTAATTACCGCGTCAAATTGGTTCAGGTTAACTGGCTTGCTGATGTAGCAGTTCGCGTGTAGGTCGTAGCTCTTAAGGATGTCCTGTTCCGCTTGGGAAGTAGTTAAAATTATCACAGGAATGTGTTTCAGCTTAGGGTCTTGTTTGATCTCAGCAAGCACCTCTCTTCCATCTTTCTTCGGCATATTCAGGTCAAGCAAGATGAGATCTGGTCGAGGCACATCGGTATACTTCCCTTCTCGACGCAAGAAAGCCATTGCTTCCACACCATCTTCAACCACGCTTAGGTTATTGATCATCTTGCCTTCTTTAAAGGCTTCTTGCGTCAGACGCACATCGCCAGGATTGTCTTCCACCAGCAAGATCTCAACAACTTTACCAACCTGTGAGATATTCATAATGGAACACCTCCATTATTCGGGATCGTAAAATAAAATGTTGAGCCCTTTCCTGGCTCGGATTCCACCCATATACGGCCGCCATGGCGCTCCACGATCTTCTTGGATACAGCAAGACCAATTCCTGTACCTGGGTAGTCGTTTCTACTGTGTAGTCGTTGAAATATTTGAAAGACCTGATATTTGTGTTTCGGGTCTATCCCGATTCCGTTGTCACTAACTGAAAATAACCATTCGTTTTCCTTTTCCGCCGCCGAGACCTTTATTTGAGGTGCCCCCCCGTTCCTGAATTTGATGCCGTTACCAACCAGGTTCTGAAACAGCTGGAGCAGTTGCGAGCTGTCAGCCATCACTGTTGGCAAAGAATCATGGGTAATTACTGCGCCGCTCTCCTCTATGGCCACCTTAAGATTATCCGTGGCATTTTTTAAAACAGATTCCGTATCTGTGGGCTCAAAGGGCTTTGCCCTGGTGCCAACCCGTGAATAGGTTAAGAGGTCATTGATCAGCTGTTGCATTCGCGTAGCTCCATCCACGGCATATGCAATGAACTCGTCAGCATCCTCGTCGAGTTTGCCTTTGTAACGTCGCCCCAATAACTGCACATAGCTAGAAACCATTCGTAATGGCTCCTGCAAGTCGTGCGAGGCGACATAGGCAAACTGTTGCAGTTCGGTGTTGGAACAGGCTAGATCATTCATTGTTTGTTTTAATTTTTCTTCAGCTTGCTTGCGTCCAGTGATGTCTTTCACTACATGAACAATCTGAAGGACCTCTCTCGTTTCATTTTTTATAGGCGAAGTAGAGACCTCTACATAGAGTCTTCTACCATCTTTGGAGTAATGCATATGATCGGCTGATGAGTGTTTACCTGTCTTCAGAGATTCCAATAAGGGGCAAGTATTATCCGGTGGTCTGCATGGGCTGTTCCGGTTATGGGTTACCTCGTAACAGGTCTTTCCTATCACATCTTCTTTCTTCAAGCCTAATATGTTCAAAAAAGCCTCGTTAACATCAATAATCCTATAATCACGCACGTCGATAATGCAGATACTGTCCTTCATGCTATTAAGGACGATTTCATTGAACTCTTTTGCGCGCCTGAGCACCTCTTCTGTCTGTTTGCGTTCGGCGATTTCTTCTTGAAGTTGTTTGTTTAGAGCATTTAATTCCGTTCCTTGCCTATTCAAATCCTCCATAATACTCAGGGAGGCTTCATGAGCTCTCTGAAGATCTTGATTAGCCTTTTCCACTTCTATTACTCTTTTCTTGTCTTTTTCAATACCACTTTTAATGTCGTCAATCATCATATTCAAGCCAATGGCGAGTGAATCTAATTCATCATTTTTATCTGAAAGTTCAATCTGGGTTGAGTAATCTCCCTTTGCCACCTTCATAATAACCTCGATTATTTCGTTTATTCGGTCTTTTCCCGATGTTTTATCCATTATCCATCTCCATGAGTTTTTCGCAAATCATCCCTGACAATCTTTGAATGGGTTTTCATATCATGTGAATCCTCATCCGGCTCTTTGAGCCAGGCAATGGCCTCTTCTCTCGTCTTGAAGAAACGTATCTCTTTCTTTCTGGTGACTCCTATTACAAAGGATGCTATCACCCGTGCAACCGGATGAAGCCCAAATAAAGCGATCTTGCCTATTCTTTCATGCTCGAACATATCCTTACCTATTTTTCTTGCGGCTGGCGGTTGTTTACCTGCTTTGTTCAGATCTACAAGTGAATTCACCTTTCCTTCAACCATACTTAAAAATTTTAAATGAGCATCACGGATAGCCTTTGCCTTGCTCTCATCAACTTCTCCGACTACCGTGGTGTACAGGATATTATCCTCGCCAAGATAGGTGTGGTTTTCACCGACCCATACATCTTTATCATTTTCTAACATTTTCTAATCACCTTTTTGAGTTAATCATATTTCACTCCTTGAGCCATGCAAGGGCCTGTTCTCTTGTCTTGAAAAAACGCATTTCCTTTTTTCGCGAAGTTCCCATCACAAAGGATGCCAGAACTCTAGCAACCGGATGCACCCCCCAATGAGCGATCTTCCCGAATTTTTCATGCTCGGTCATACCTTTATAGATATTCCTTGTAGCCGGGCAGGATTTTCCTGCATTGTTATGGTCAAGAATAACATCAACCTTTCCTTCGACCATATTTGCAAGCCTCAGACTGGCTTTCATTATTTCAATGGCAGTCTTTTCATCATGTTCTCCGAAGCCCGTGTAATAGAGGATATTATCCTCATCAAGATAAATTCTGTTTTTCCCAATCCATATCTCTCTATCTTTTTCTTCCATTTCTTACACTCCATTTTTATTCTCAATGTTTTTCGATGCAATAATAGTGTATTTTTCCGTGCGGCCCATGGAACGCAGCAGGTCATTGACTTTCTGTTTAAGTTCGATCATCCGCCCTTCATGCACAACTGCGAGCCAGTTGAAACGCTTCAGATCTGACATGGTTCTCTTGAACCTATCCTTTGCCTGCTTGCGTTCGGTGATGTCGGTCAACACTCCATGCACCCTAACCACACGATTTCTAAGGAAGACCGGCCGGTTGGAAGTATGCACCCAACGGATTTCACCTTACGGTGCCAAAATGCCATACCACCAGTTGTTTTCTGACCGGATATTTTATCACTTGTCTTATGGATCCCAAGCTGTTTCTACTATTTATCTACAATATATCTACAAGATGGGATAATGATTTTAAATACTATTCCTCAAAAATATCAATTACGATAATTAAATCGGGTGCTAAAGCTCAGTTTATGAACAAATACCCCATTATTTTGATGTTATGGGTCCCTTACGGAGTCACTGATCTTAATGCATTACACTGTATCCTATTATTTCTGTGCCCCTTTGCCCCTTCCTCCACCTTCTCGCCATTCTTTGGAGGCGGCAAGCACTCCCTTCTTAGGTATCCTGCTTCCTTCTCCTCCAACACCCCCATGTCTAAGACCATAAAGATCGAGCCTTCGCTCAGTGCGATCTTGTCATTCAGGAATTGAATGAGCTTCAACAGCGCCTTGAACTCCACGATGCTGAGCATGTATTCGACGCCCTCGAACAGGACAACCCCGTTTGGTGCATGATCGAAGAACTCCCTGAGGACCATTGAAAGGCGCGTGATATTCGATGGGTCCAAACATACTGTCCCTGTCATATGGTTCGTGGTGAGCCATACGATCTCTACATCCCTCCCCAACATATCCCGGAATCTGTCTGGAGGCGTTCGTACCACTGCTAATGTAGGTAATCCGATATCGACCATCGAGATGAACTGAGAGTGTGCCTGTGCCTCGTCCTCAGAGGGATATAGGAAGATTCCCCTGATTCCTTCGATCTCCCCCATTAATTCCTGCGCCCTTACGGAGTCCTGTCTCTTCCTTACTCTTTCTAGCAACTCGTCAAGGTCCTGTTTTAGCTCGACATTGGATCTCTCAAGGTCATCGATATATTGTTTTAGCAACTTCTCAGCTTGCCTGCGTTTGGTGATATCCTTGGCTATCGATACAATGGATATAGGTATCCCCGAAACATCTCGTATAACTCCTGCGGAGATTTCTACCGGGATCTCCCGACCATTTTTTGCTAAGGAGATGTATTCTATGTTCTTCGTGGAGCCCAACTCCAAGGTTCTCTTTAGATTCATCATAGCTTTTTCATGATCTTCTTTTACGATGTGGTCAAAAGCACTCTTACCAATCACCTCATCCTTCGATGAGTAACCGTGTAATGCCAACGTGGCTTGATTACATTCAATGATCATTCCATTGAGGTTCGAAACTGTGATTGCATCGGGGGAGAATTCAAGAATCCTTCTAAACTTCTCCTCTGAATTCTTCAATGCCTTTTCAGTCTTCTTGCGCTCGATAGAGTACTTAATTGCCCTGACCAACAAATCACTGTCCACATGGCCCTTAACCAGATAATCCTGGGCCCCCTTCTGTACGGCCTTAACAGCCAGCTCCTCATCGTCAAGGCCGCTCAACACGATAATTGGCACACCAGATGTTCGATCGTATATCTCAGTAAACGTATCTATTCCCTGGCTGTCTGGAAGTGAAAGATCCAATAGAACGACATCGACACCTCCTGTACCGATACGCATTAACCCTGTAGAGAGCCGGTCCGTGCACTCCATATCGAAGGACACGTTCTTTGCTTCGGCCAGCATTTCCTGTATCAGGCGGGCGTCTCCAGGATTGTCCTCAATCAGCAAGATCTTGATTTCCCTTTCTTCCATTTCATCCGCCCTGTGGTAATTTCACGACGGTGAGCCAGAAGTCCTGAATATTCTTAACTACCGTGTTGAACTGATCAAGATCAACCGGCTTCGTGATGTAGCAGTTCGCGTGCAGGTCGTAGCTCTTGAGGATGTCCTGTTCAGCTTGGGAAGTAGTTAAAATTATCACTGGGATCCGCCTCAATTCGGGGTCTTTCTTAATTTCAGCCAACACCTCTCTGCCGTCCTTCCTAGGCATATTCAGGTCAAGTAGGATAAGATCCGGTCGGGGCACATTGGAGTAATTCCCTTCTCGACGCAAGAAAGCCATTGCCTCCACACCATCTCCCACCACGCTCAGGCGATTTAGAATCTTGCCTTCCTTGAAGGCCTCTAATGTCAGCCTGACGTCGCCAGGATTGTCTTCCACCAACAATATCTCGACAAGTTTACCGATTTGTGGGATATTCATATCTGTTCACCTCCTCTCTTCGGAATAGTGAAATAAAATATGGAACCCTTTCCGGGCTCCGATTCCACCCAAATACGACCGCCATGCCTTTCTACAATCTTCTTGCACATCGCCAGGCCAATCCCAGTACCAGGATACTCGTTCCTTCTGTGTAAGCGCCGGAATATTGTGAAGATGCGGTCGGTGAACTCGGGATCTATTCCAATACCGTTATCGCATACTGAAAACACCCACTCATTCTCCTTTTGCTCCGCCGAGATGTGTATACTAGGCGGTTCATCACCGTGGAATTTGATGGCGTTGCTGATCAGGTTCTGTGATAACTGAGCAAATTCCAAACCGTCGGCCATGATAGTGGGTAGTGGATCGTGGGTTATCACCGCCCCGCTTTCCTCAATAGCCGCATTCAGGTTATTCACCGTATATTCGATGACTTTTGTGCAATCGATTGGCTCGAACGATTTATTATGTCTGCCCACGGTGGAATATTTCAACAGATCATTAATCAGCCTATGAATGTGATTGATACCCTCCACTGCATATCCTATGAACTCCTCAGCGTCCTCGTCGAGTTTGCCTTTGTAACGTTGTTCCAATAGCTGCACATAGCTGGACACCATGCGTAAGGGCTCTTGTAAGTCATGGTAAGCCACATTGATAAATTGCTCAAGATCGGCATTAGAGCGTTCTAGCTCATCCATAGTTCGTCTTAGTTTCTCTGCAGCACACTTTCGCTCGGTGATGTCTCTGATAAAGACCAAATCTGCGGTTTTACCTTCATATTCGATAAGCGACGCATTGAGTTCTACAGGAAATATCGTACCATTCTTTCTGACGATTGCAATCTCATATATGTTTGACACCTCTCTTCCTGCCATACGGTCAATATATCTTTTCATGACCATTTTCCTATGATCTTCAGCAACAAATTTTAAAAAATTTTCACCGATGATTGCTTCCGGGGGGTAGCCCAATATATTCAAGGAGGATTCATTCACGAATTTCAGCACCCCATCCTGTATTATGACGATACCATCCTTAGATTTCTCGACCAGGGCAGAATATTTCGCCTCCGATTCCCTAAGTGCCTCAATAGCCTTTTTGCGCTCTGTAATATCGTCCAAAAAATTCAGCGTGGCGGGCTTATTCTCCCAGTCGATCATTACAGCGTTGATCTCCACCCATTTAACATTCCCTTCCTTGTCAATGAGCCTGAAGGGGTATGAATGAGGAAATTCTTCGCCCTTTAGTTTCCCTACGGGGCGCTGGACTACCATTTCTCTATCTTCGAGATGAATGAAGTCCACAAACGGTGTTAATGCCATTTCTTCCTCTGAATAACCTGTAAGTTCCATGGCTTTTGGATTGCAGAACTTAAGCATTCCATCCTGGGCCACAATAATGGCCTCGTTGGTATTTTCTACCAGCTCACGATATTTCTCTTCGCTCTCAAGCAATGCTTTCTCGGCTTTCTTGCGCTCTGTCATGTCCCTGATTATCGTTGCCAATTCTTTAGGTTCACCTTCTGCATCCCTCATGAGCGAGGAACTGAACTCGACGGGAATCATACGGCCGTCTTTTTTAAGGGCAAAATACTCCAGGTTTTTTATGTATCCCTTCTCGAGAATTTGTTTCATATCCTCTTGTGCTTTTTCTAAATCCTTGGCGATAATGAAATCGCGTGCATTTTTCCCAATCAGCTCATCTCTATCCTTGATACCTAGCAGTTCTAGAGTCGCCTCATTCACCTCCACGATGTTGGCATCGACATCTGTGATTAATATTGCATCCGGGATCATCTTATAGGCGGTAGACAACCGAATCAATTCCTCCTCTGCACGTTTGCGCTTTTTTAATTGTTCATGGAGATCTGCCAACATATAATTTATACCAGCATATAGCTCACTGAATTCATCTTCTTGTGGAATGTCCAATCTTTTTGAGAAATCTCCAACAGCTATACTTGGAAGGAGGTTTGAAATGGTTTTCAACCGTTCTTTCACGTAATCTTTATGTTGCTCCAATGTTTCCGTCATAACCCTCACCAAGTCACTCCTTCAGCTTTTCTAAGATCCATTGAAACCCTTGCATTTCCGCCCTCCTTTGAAAGTTCATTTAGTTCCCTTATTATGGCCTCAGCATCATGTTTCTCATGTATTCCAAAAATGACTCCTATTATACCATCATCTCCGATCCGCATGTTATACTCCTATGTTCTCCACTTCAAGTTAGAGTTCTGACCAAACCATTAGTTTCCTGTTTAAATATCAACAGCAATTCAACCAATTTTTTATCATGGCATTTATTTGTTGGTGTAGGTGTTGAAAGGCCACCACCATTTCCTCGAATAGAAGTTTTTCTCGCTTTTTGTCATGGTTTAATAAATTCAGTTGAATTTTCCACTTTTCCATAGATCATATCATTAGGCGTAGTAGTCTGTATCAACCCCCAGTAAAACGGCATTCTTCCGATTTTCTCGATGAAATCCCGTAAATTAACTGATTCCTTAAAACAGCGATGTGCACCGATTAATTTGCCGGTAATTATATCGATATCTTTTGTTCGCCCCACAATCAATAAAAGCGGGATCACCTCCAACTTAGAGTTAATCTTGAGCAATTCTGAATCCGCGTTTTTATTATGCTTGGGTAGGGTGTATATCAATATAAAATTCATATCTAGTATGGTCCCAAGTTTTCCACAATATTCCCCTTGGGAGGCAACGCCAAATACATTTTCGCTTTCCCGTGTGATGCATATGTTGGTCTGCCCGTTATCCTTAAGCGTTTTGATCGATAGTCCCAATAGATCACTCTTATCTTCAACCAGAAAGATCTCCTCGTATTGATTTCCTTTCATTCACACACCTCTCTTGGCTTTATAATGGATGTATAGGCGCTCTTCGAGTCAGAACCTGTTTTCATCGTAATGACCTTTAATATCCACAGTTAATCAACTATTTATCTACAAATGGATATTATTACAATAAAAACTATATCACTCAAATATCAATTTTGATAATAAAATCGAAGGTTAAAGCGTAAATATTGCAGTTTTGCCGTTGATTTAAGCTATGGGTTGGAAAGCTGATTTGAATTTATAATAAATTTGATACTATCGTCATTTACCAATGCGAATAACACAATTTCTCATCGTAATCTGTGATACTCTCCCTCTCTATTCTAATAATCACACGTGACAATCAGCAATGGTAATAAAATAGACATATATATCTATATTTAGTGATAGATATATCACCAATAAGAGATAACTAACCCGGAGTAAAGTCTATGCAATCAATTGTTCACTTCTTGCTGTCCATCGTTGCCGGGCTGGCAATTGCTCCACATATTGAGAACAGGACCAAGAAGTACTCCCTGATCTTTCTGCTGGCCCTGGCAACAACCAGTATAGATTTGGACCATTTTTTGCCATTCTATCAAGAGACAGGTATAAAGATATTCCATAATGTCTTTGTTTTCGTCGTTTTTCCAATTGCACTGTTCTTGGCTTTTTGTTTATACGAGCGCAAAAAAGGCTCTTCGATCATGCAAAGAGTCTCCCTTCTACTTTGTATCATGTTCGTTGGGCATATGTTTTTGGATGCCATTTCTGCAGGAGGTTTACCACTTTTCTATCCGCTCAGTTCCTTCAAGTTCACAATAGGGGAAATGGCGGTGGCATCTGATTCGCCCGTGTTCAGTCTAACCTCAGCTCAGGTGCTTATGCTAATTTGGGGGGCTATGATATTCGGCGCCAATATAGCGGAAACTTTGATTTACAATGATGTCGAAGGTCACGGATCATATGACTCCTGGCTGAAATCTCCTTGGAAGTACATCAAGAGTAAGAAAACACATTTGCCATCGTTTAATAGCGGTATGTTATCATTAAAACCCCGGTTCACGCAGGTTATCGGTGCAAGTGATGCCTTTCGGCAAGAAAGCGAGGATTTGGAGCCGAATGATGTTGCAGATTACATATTCGATTTCGTTAACAATTTGCCTGATCAAGGGGATCAATATTACCGATTATGATATTTCTTTGGCTCACCACAAAAAGGGCACAATATCCACTCTTTTTCCAGAGTCTTTTTGCATCTCCCGCATACGGGATTAAGTGTCTCTTTTAAATAGTCGTGGGAAAGCTCAGGTGAATCAGATAATGTGGCCCACTGCTCGATAACTTCATTCCTTGGCATATAAGACTTCTTTGTGAATTTCCCCCAATCCAATTCTCCACTCTCGTTCTCCCAAGGCTTCCTGTTTAGAAATTCTATCACTCTCTTGACGAAGGTGATCAATGGTGCAGGCTCACTACAAACTTCAAGGGATATATAAAAGGATGAGGTGTAGTTACCTATCGGCTTGAACCTATTACTGTTTACCAGTCCAATCAAATCCGGATTCTTTATCATCACCTGCCATGACTTGTCCTCCTCGAGTATGGAGGTTTTAACCAATTGTATAGTCGTATTTCTGTTCACCTCTAAGGCTGCATTCCATGCCGCGTTGCCAATATCTGAAAAGAGTATGAAACCCCTAAGGCTTAGATACGAAGTCTCCTTGTAAACGCCTCTTTTCAATTCTGATATGGTGAGAAAAGGTCTACTTGAGCTGGGTTTAGCGTAAAGTGTTGTAACTATGAGTTTATTTCCTTTAGCCTCATTGTAGGTCGACCCTGAGATCAATGCATCAAGGCTTCCTAAATTGCTAATACCATCCGAAATCGAGGTTGGATACCTTTCTATCGGAGTCATACTTCTCATTCCGTTTATGATTTAAATTTATGCGATTTGTTTGGTTTAGCTCCATTACAGACATCAATTGTAGTTAGCACATGTTATCTAAAATCTGGCCTTCAATATCACTATCCCATCTTCGGAGGTTATTTCGATGGACTGTTTACCTGATATGTGTTCTGTTCCCCGCATCTTGAGCACCTCCAGATATTTTCGTCGTGCAGTAGCCTCTTCTACGCTCATCAAGAGGATGACCCCATCAACGGCATACGCCACTTCTGCAGGGTACATTTCCCCGGGCTTCACTTCGCCTGTAAGTATGGTTGTGGCCTGCCAATTTTTCAATCTGTTCACCAGGTCGAACAGAAATGTCCTGTAACCGTCCTTC
>CBDUXN010000115.1:0-11647 GCA_965371185.1 uncultured Thermoplasmata archaeon | reverse complement strand
GGCAGTATTTCAGAAATATGTGGACAACGCAGTATCAAAAACAGTGAACGTCCCGAACAGCGCCACGACAAAGGACATCAAGAAGGTCTATATGCTGGCCTATGAACTAGACTGCAAAGGTGTTACAGTTTACAGGGACGGCAGCAGAGATATACAGGTCCTGAACATAGGCAAGGTCAAGGGAAAGGCAGGGCCAACCATCAAACCAAGGCCGAGGCCCACTGTGATGCAGGGCACGACCATGAGAATCGATACAGGCTGCGGAAGGCTCTATGTTACGATCAACGAAGACGAGCAGGGACTGTTCGAGGTCTTCGCCCAGATGGGAAAATCGGGGGGATGTGCAATGTCTCAATCCGAGGCAGTGAGCCGGCTGATATCTTTGGCTCTTAGAGCTGGTGTCGATACCGAGGCGATCCTGAAACAGCTGAGGGGCATACGATGCCCTGCACCGCTTCTGGCCAAAGGCGGTGTCGTGCTCTCCTGCCCTGATGCGATCTGCAAGGCGGTGGAAAGGTACATTAAGAAGAGGAGGGACATCGGCATGGAGGAGGTCATAGAGGAGGCCACCACCCTTGACAACTTCGTTGAAGATAGGGATAACAACGTTGTTGGCGTGTGCCCTGACTGCGGAGGACCCCTGATCTTCGAAGAGGGGTGCATGAAATGCCTGAGCAGGGCCTGCGGGTATTCCAAGTGCGGGTAGACTTTTTACCCAATTTTACTTTAGACTGAAATCGGAAGATATTTATTTGTTTAGGTATATATTTGACACCTATGAATAAAAGGGTCGATGCCATAGTCATTACCGTACTGATGCTGCTAAGTCTCGTGGTGATTATTGTACACATAGCACCAAGAGTTACGGCCCCCACAACATTGTATGTGGATGATGACAACACAGGCTTCGAGGACGGCTCGCAGGCTAATCCATACAATACGATTCAGGAAGGTATCGATAATGCAAGTTCGGGGGATACCGTTTTTGTCTATAATGGGACTTATTATGAAAATGTTGTAGTGAATAAAACGATAAGTTTAATTGGAGAGGATAAGGACAATACGACAGTTGATGGTAATGGCACCGGATATGCTATGGTTGCATCTTCAGATTGGGTCAATATCACTGGTTTTACCTTTACAAACGGTTCACTTTTCAGCCCATTATTATGGACCTCTGGAGCGGACCATTGTAGAATCTGGGATAACATTGTAAGGGATTCAGAAGACATTGGTATTAGCATCGAAGTCTCGTCAGATATTAAAGTACTTAATAACACTCTATTTGGAAATAGTCATTACGGAATTAGAGTTGGAGCGTCAGATAACGTTTTCATCATTGGAAATGATATCTACGACAACAACAACAATTGTATAAAAACATCAAGCTCTTCTTTCGTTACGATACACAACAACACTGTCCAGAGCAACTCTGCAAGAGGCATAGTTATAGACTCAAATTCTGACAATTGTATTGTTGAGAACAACACCATCGATAATTTGATGACAGGACTTCATGGTGTTGGAATTATTGGCGCCTCGAATTCCACATTCAAGAATAACTCGATGGATAAATGGGGATTTTACTTTAGTGGATCTTTTATTCATAACTGGAACACACATACAATAGATAACTCTAATACCGTTGGAGGAAAACCAATATGTTATCAAAAGAATCAGATTGGAGGGAGCGTGCCTGGTGATCCAGGTCAAATTATTTTGGGAAATTGTACGGAGATAACGATTTCTGGTCAGACGATTAACAACTCTCATCCTGCTATATATCTTGGATTCTCAAACCACAATAATGTTACAGACTGTGTTCTTGATGGCGGGGGAATAGGTTTGTATCGATCACATAACAACACTTTCGAGTTGGACACAATAAACGACACCGGGCGGGCGTTTTTCCTATCCTATTCTGATGGTAATATCATAACCGATTGTGTTATCTCGAACAGTAACGAGGGCGCTTACCTTCATTCCTCATGCAATAACACTTTATCCAATAATACCGTAGATTTACATACTCAGCATGGTTTTAAGTTATCTTACTACAGCAATGAAAATACAATCTACGAAAACACAATATCAAACAATCCCTATGGCGTACGCATATATTCCGACTCCCATAATAATACAATTTATTGGAACAATTTTATAAACAATGGAATCCAGGCATGGGACCAAGGAAATAACATATGGAACCTTTCCTATCCATCCGGTGGCAATTACTGGTCTAACTATGGTGGTGTAGATAACTATAAAGGCCCGAAACAAAACATCCCAGGCAGAGATGGTATAGGAGATACCAATTACTCTATAGATTCAGATTCAATAGACAACTACCCACTTATGGCCCCCTACAAACCCCTTGAAAACTATACCATCTTAAAGCAAGGTTGGAACTTAATATCTATCCCGCTAATCCAAGAAGAGCGAAACTTGACCAGAGTACTTGGCTCCATCGATGGATTGTATGATTCCGTCTGGCTATACAATGTAACTGATTCTATACATAGCGTCATAAATTTCTGCGTATGTTAATACCCTGTTCCCGTCGATGACGAAGAGGAATTATGCGTGATTTGTTGGTTCGCTGTGTATAGCAACAGGGATGGTATTGTTGGGGCATCAGCACATAGCAATAATATCACAAATAATGAAATCTTTTCGAACAACAATAACGGTATATTTTTTGAAAGGTCGGGAAATAATATCATAACAAAAAATAATATAACGAATAATGGAGCTGGTATCAATCTTACCTTACTGGACTTTTGCGTTTCGCTAACTAGCCTCCCGCTTTCCCATAGTTGATTTATACGGGCAAAGCAAACCTTCCACTATCTTTCTTACTTCTGTGTCGCATACACCACCGACGGATAAGATGAGTTTGCCTACAAGCTCCGCGGCCACCCATCGATGTTTCATTTCAGGGGTACAACCCTGTTTTTTCAGGCTGGCATACACGGGAGAAAGCATAGAAGATATCTCGAGGAAGTTGACGGCTAAGGAACTCAAGGTCGTGTACGTTTCGACCCGTCTTCGACTCCTTAGAAGACAATCTTCTATCCCGTAATTCCCCTTGCCTTCCCTGTGCCATACCTCAATGTCCCACCGTGGGCAGTAATGCTTGACTATGGCGACCTCATTCCAATCCGTTCTGTTGGAGACATAGAACTTGAAGTTATCATGTTTGTTAAGAGATACCAGCAACCTCACAGTTCCCATGTCTTTCATTCTGACACTAAATGCCTTCATCTGGTATCTATCCTTATCTATATCTACAATCCTGAAATTATACTTTTTGAACATCTTTGAGGCAAAGTCCCGAAGTGATATCCATTTCCCATGATGCCATATCAACCTGTTGGACTTTGCTTCTGCTATCCAATCTTTTCCAAGGCTCTCGATGTGATCTGTCAACACCTTACAGAAATACCAGATATCCATTGCCACATATGAGAACTTCAACCCCTTATTTACCAGATATGTGAGATGATCTTTTTGTATTTCTATTTTGGTTTTAAAGACTATATCTCCCTCAAGCCATCTGCTATCCTTCTTGAGATAAACCGTTGAAAGAAGGGGATATATCCCCTTTCCAGACAGAATACAATCGGCTACTTGAACACCCCATACTTTCCTCCCCTTACTATGGTCGTGATGCCAGTCTGCACCATAGATTTCCTTTCCATATTTTTCTACGATAAAGTCATCTATGATAACCGTTCCATCCCCTTCGACTTCATTGATAATTTCGAACCTTCTTTTATTCAGCAGATCTATATCCCAATTTGGAGCAGTAATAAACCTGTTCAGATTTGATTGGTTTGTATGTTCTGTAAATAGACCGTTCATGTGAGCAATGGTGCATTTCTCAGCCATTGGAAATGCGGTCATCAGTCTCTTAAAATGGTCGAACTGGCGTTCCTGAGCGAATAAATCTACAAACTCTGCGCTAAGCTCCTCAACATATGTTGGAATAGCTACAATAGGCAACTCCATGTACATCCCATCCAATACGGGAATTGCATTTGAACTATTCAAATATTGGGCTTAAAACGCAAAACATCAGTTACCTTATTATCTGATGCTAATAAAATCATCGCTAATTCTATTTCCTCAAACAATAATTATGGTGTGTTCATAGAAGATTCATCCTATAATTATATTTACCATAACAGTATCCTCGATAATACCAATCAAGGATATGATAATCAAGGAAATAATTACTGGGACAACGGCTATCCATCTGGTGGTAATTACTGGTCAGATTTCGATGAACCAGGTGAAGGGGCTTATGACGACTATCAAGGAAAGGATCAAGATGTGGACGGGAGTGATGGAATAGTTGATAATGGAACAATTGGAGGCGGCGGTAAGAATCCCTATGTGATAGATTTTAATTCCAAGGATAACTATCCACTTATAGCTCCCTACAAACCCCTTGAAAACTACACCATCTTAAAGGAGGGCTGGAACCTGATTTCTATCCCATTAATTCAAGAAGAGCGAAACCTGACAAGGGTGCTTGGCTCCATCGATGGGTGGTATGATTCTGTCTGGCTCTATAATGTAACTGATGCTAGGGACACCTGGAAGCATTACCATATTTCAAAACCCTCTTATTTGAATGATTTAGACGAACTAGATCATATTATGGGATTTTGGATATATATTACTCAACCGGGGGACACCATTTTCCTCTACAATGGCACCCAGCTCACAAAAAACCAAAGCATTCCTCTTATCGCTGGTTGGAACCTCGTAGGCTATCCTTCCAAATCCGATAAACTCCGGGATGACGCTTTAGGCGATCTGGTCTTCGGAGATGACATCTACAAAATTAAATGGTTCAATACAACATCAGGCAGAATGGAGGAGGTAACTGGAACAGATTATTTGAAGATAGGTTTGGGTTATTGGATATATGCGAATAAGAACTGTGTTTGGGAAGTGCCGCTGTAGGCTTAATAACCCCAACCCGCCGCAATCCCCTCTTCAAACCTTTTTCCCAATTGCATAGAAGCAGGGCGTGAACTGGAAGAACAGACCTTTCTCCATTCTTTTTATCATGTCCTGCTTATACTTTTCGATCTGTTCACCTGGCCAGTTGTTCTTCTTGAAGAGCTTTTCCAACAACCAGAAGTCCTTTTGAAAGAACTCAAGATATTTTCTATCGTCTTTAACAAAAACAAAGCCGGATTCGGTATCGATTCCGAGCTCGGTTTTAAGGCCAGCGCTGTTGAACAGGATCTTCAATTTGCGTCCAATATAAAGGTCTGCACCTTTTTCTTCAAGGCTCTGCAGAATGAGGGCGGACGCAGAATCCTCGGGGTATTCGATCCTGGAAGCGTAGTCTGGTTCCAAGCTCCCCAGAACATACCCGCCCTTTTGCGTCACCCTCACCATCTCATTTACGGCCTTCTGCTGCTCCTTAACATGCATCAGCACGATATTGAATACAACTAGGTCGAAGGTCTCGTCCTCGAACGGTAAATCTAAAACATCCGCTTCCATCAGCTTGATATTGGTTACGTGGGCCAGAACCCTCTCAGCCTCTTTGAGTTTCTCCTTGTCGATATCGATGCCTGTAACATGCCCCTTTGTCATTTCAGCAATATCCAGCGTCACCGCACCTGTGCCGCAGCCAACATCAAGTATCTTACTTTTATCCTTCAGATCCACCTTTTCATACAATTTGTGCCTGTATTCCCTGCTGTCCTCGGCCTGGTGTTTCAATTTCTTTATCCAATCCTCTGTTGTCCAATCGTCTTCTTTTGCTGCTGGCATGTGTATCCTCTCCCTATCATATACCCCTTTGAACGAGGGCATGAGGCGGAATCTAGTATATACCGATATACCTTTTCATGAGAATAATGTTTTTTATATTACTAAATCAATTACCCCTTCATGAACAAACCGAAAAAAGTCAAATTGAGAGAGTTGAAGGGATCCAAGTATCTGTGCCCTGTATGCAAGAAAGGAAAGCTCGTCGAGATCAAAACCAAAAAGGACCTGGGGAACTTGGATATCAAGTTCAAGACCATAGACGGGATCAGCTTCCAGTTCAACTGCAAGGTAAAGAACGACAACTTTTTCCTGTGCAACAACAAGACCTGCAGGGCAAGGTTGGAGAGGACCAATTGGCGGAAGGGGGATAAAACACCGGGACCGCCCTGCCAGACCATCAACTGCAAGGGTTCATTGGACACCTATAAGAACGTCCCAATTGCAAGAATCTATCCCAAGAAGGGGGCAAAAAATGTTGTTTTAAATTACGGTGGAAGAAAGAAACAATATTTTGAGGTAGTAGCAGGCCAGCTCTCATACGATCAGGCGGGAATATGCACGGAATGCCACTGTGTTGGCCCCAAGGAGATCGATTTGAGGTGAGATAGGATGACAAAGGCTGTACAAACGAGATACACATGCCCAGTCTGCGAGAGCAAAAAGTATAAACTGCTGATGATAATGGAACCACTGGATTACGCTGACGTAAAAGTGGTAATGAAATCTGTTGATGGGCCTGAAAGAAAAATCCAATTCGTTTTCGATATTAGAGAGGGTAATTTTTATTATTGTAAGAACTGCAGGATGCGGTTTTCCAGGATCGATCCGAAAGAGATATCAGATTATAAAGAGAAAAAGGTTCCAGGGGTATTTTCAGATTGTATTTTAAAGGAGTGCAGGGAGGAACTGGGGGGAAGGATGGGAACATATCAAGATGTGGTTGTCGGCAATATTTTCATGAAGGGCGAAGGGCCAAGCCGGGCAAAAAGACGGGAATTGATCAAAGACCTCCTGAAAATGGCCAGTATAGATGAGGTCCCCGATTCTTTGGACAATTTCCTCAAAGAATTCAGCGGCGAGTTCACCCTTGACCAAGCTGGAATATGCAATGAGTGCGGAATTGTCGTGGCCAGAGAAGTTGATTTGAAATAAATAGCCCTGCCATCCCGAAAAACCACTACGATAATAAGGGGGATGATCCCATGCCTGAACAGTTGAGCGAATCTGAAGCAGAGAAATTGATTCTATCGTTACTGGCTCAAGCAGGAAAACCTCTCAAAACAAGGGAAATAGAAGAGACAGTCCAGGGCAAGGGCAAACAGTGCCCAGACTCAGCCGTGCGATTTCTGAGCAAGATGCGCTATAAAGGTATGATAAGGGGGGAATTATCCAAGGAGCACAAAGGCTGGATCTGGTGGCTTGAGGAGAAAGGTGAATGATCATGGAAAAAGCGCTGGTCGTTGGGGGCAGCGGCCTACTGGGCGGGCATCTTATCGAGGCTGCCAAGAACGAATACGAGGTAATTGCAACGTTCAAGGACCATCCCTTTGAAATAGGAGGATGCAGGAACGTTTGCCTTGACATCACTGACCGCAACAAAACTGAGAAAGTGATAATAAAAGAAAAGCCTGACCTTATTATTCTCACTGCGGCCCAGAGAAATGTGGACTACTGCGAAAAGAACCCTGATGAGGCAGGGAAGGTGAACGCTGAAGGTGCGAGAAATGTTGCTGTCGCATCCGAAAAAGTCCATGCCAAATTGATTTACCTTTCCACGGATCTTGTATTTGATGGTACGAAGACCAGTTATGTCGAGGATGATGAAACACACCCAGTAAATCATTACGGAAGAACGAAACTGGAGGGTGAGCAGGAGGTAATGAATGCTTGTAAAGACGCGGCAATCGCCAGGGTTAGTGTGCTTTACGGCTGGAACATATTTGACCATACCTTCAACTTCGTTGCCTGGGTTTATGATAATCTAAAGCAAGGCAAGAAATTGGAGCTTTTTGAAGACCAGTTCCGAAATGCTACATACGTGAAAAATGCATGCCATGCCCTTCTAAATATCTACAAAAATGATGAGAAAGGTGTATATCACGTGGTGGGGAAGAACTGCGTGAACAGGTACTATATAGGAATGAAGGTTGCGGAGATCTTTGAGCTCGATGAAAACCTGATAACATCCTGCGATAGTGATGAAAGCGATTGGTTTGCAAAGAGACCTAAAAGATGCTGCCTCGATCCTGAGAAGATGGAGAAAAAGCTGGACATAGAATCAATGAGCCTTGAAGAGGGACTTTCTGCCATGAGGGCGGAGAAGGAATAGGCATACATGTTATCGGAAATAACCTGGACTATCGATCATAATTCACAGACATTCTAGCCTGACAACAAATCCTCGATCTTCTTGAGGTCTACGCACGTCAGACCCCTTGGCTGAAACCTTTTTTTGAAGGACTTAGCAAATATGATGTAATGCTCTTTTCTATCCCCCCTGTTCCAATCCACCTTTTCTTTCTTCCTTCTTAGCTCGTTATAGACCTTTTCTGCGTCCACATTCTCAGACCATTTGCACTCTCCGAAGAGCATCTTTTTATTGTCGGGGTCTAAGGCGATGATATCGATCTCCGCGTCCTTGTGCCACCACCGCCCTATGTGCGGGAAGCTTATTACCTTGGGTGCAATCTGCTCTCTGATGAGGTTTTCAAACCGTTTGCCAAAGTAGGCGTTTATCTTATTCTTATCGACCTTGGCAGAGCCTCTTTCTATGTCTTCCCGGTTTCCGTAAACGAAATTGAACCAGAAGTCGAAGAATACGTCCTTTATGATGTAAATCCCCGACTTTCTCTTCCCAGCTATCGGAACGATTCTCTCGATGAAACCGAGTCTTATCAGGTTCTCCAGGTAGGGATAAATCTGCCTCGTGTCTATACCGCAGAAATTTGCAATCGCCGTGGGTTTAGTGTTTCCATAAGCGACAGCGTTGATGATTGTGAAATATATCTTAATCTCCTTGAACTCCTGCGATAGTAAGAAATACGGCTCCCTGTAAAAGTAACCGTTTTTGTCGAGAAACTCGTTTTTGAATAAAGTCTTTGAATCCTTATAGTTCCTAGCCCTCAACAGGTACTCGGGCACGCCCCCTATGCTCATATACACCTTCATTTTCTCTGTGAACGGCATCTTCAAGAACCCCAATGAGTCCTTGAATCTTAAAGGAGTCAACAGCAGGTCTCTTGTCCTTCTACCGTATAATGGGGATGTTGATGAAAGGACATTTTCGCTCATCATGCCAAACAATGAACCTGAGATCAGCAAGAACACCCTTGTCTCCCGCAGGAAGGTATCCCAAAATTTTTGTAGAGCACTGGCTATCGAGGGGTCATTCTTCAATATATATGAAAATTCATCGATAATAAAATAAAATCTCGCGTCCCTCGGTATCATCTTTGTCAGGTAGTCAAACAGGTCTCTCCACTCGTTAATCTCGGTTCTTTTTAGGAAATCATCATCGAAATGGTGCGCTATTCTGGCCTTCAGCTCGTTTATCTGCACCTTCTTACTCGTGTCCTCGGCGATGAAGAAGATCCCGTCCCTACCCTCCATGAACTCCAAAACCAAACGCGTCTTCCCTATGCGTCTCCTCCCGTACAGAACCACGAATTCCGCTTCATCTCGGGCCCATGAGTCTTCAAGGAGGAATAACTCGTTCTTTCGATTTATGAAACTAATCATGATTAGTACTAATATAGATTAGTATATTTATAGATTTTGATTTTATATGCCGTAAAATTAATTAGATTTGCGGTATGCGTGTTGGTTCGGCGAGTGTTTTGGATAGGGTTGGTTTTGTGTGTGAGCAGAAGAGGGGGTTGGGATATTTAGATTTAATTGATGTGCCCCCAAACCCCTCAAGAGGAAAAATTATTCGGGTCAGATAGCCGCGAAAATTTGTGCGAGGAAGGGTGAAAGGATCAGGAGCGATACAAATTAGTATGAAGTGATTCATATAGTTTGCGTTTATGTCCTCGAAACTGATTTTCGGCTCGAAATTCAAAGACCAGATTATCCTCTGTGACTATTGCAGATACCATAAATGCGACTGGATAGAGGCTACACCTCATAAACATCCTGATATATGCCTAAAGCCAAAATCCTTCGAGATTGCAGATGAATATATACAAAAGCAAGAATTTGAGAGAAGGATAGAGATAGCCAAGAAGATTGGAACTTACTTGCCAGAGAAGAAAAGATGGCAGTTCTCAATCAAGGCTGCTGGAGGATTATCAGGCGAAAAACTTAGGAAGGTTATAGAAGAGATTAATAGCTGGAGTGACAAGAATAATTTTGAATTGACTGAGATGATAAAATATAGAGAACCAAAATGGTTTTAGAGTGCTTTTCCCCTATAAGCCGTTCAACATCGATATTTCCGAGAGGAAAGCAGTTGTCTAACAGTATTGAATGACCATAATGGTCATCCATGGTGAACTATTTTTTTGTTTGCGATTTACTTTATAACATACTTCTTTACATTATAGTTCCATTCCTTAGATTCAAATAACTCTTTAAATTCGGGATGGTCTACTGTAAAACAAGAGCCCCAGTAAATAGAAGGTTTAAATCTATACTTCATTCTGTTAATCACTCCATTTGAGATATTTAGGAACCGAAATTGGTCTTCATTTAGATTCTTTACGAAATTTACAGCTTCGTACAATCGTTTTAAATTACGATGTGATCCTTCTTGTAAGCATTTCAACCTGTATTCATCAATTTCGGTAAGTTTTCCATCAAACCCTAACGATTCAATCATCTTTTCCCTTTCGCGCTCTTTCCCCTCTAAACATTTTATAGAAGTCAAGGCTTTCAATTTTAGTAGCCATTTAACCTCATGAAATACTTGTGGTTTATGTCTTCTACAATTTTTACTCAGTCGCTCATCTAAATAGGCTTCTTGTTCCAATCTATCAAGTAGTTCTACAAGCCTCGAAATTTCTCTTGCATTATCAATGCTATGCATTTTAAATCCGATAGCCATCCCCATAAGCCTTTCTTTTTCTCTTCTTAAGGCACCCATATCCTTCTTTTCAACTACTGATAATAGCTTACAAAAATACTTAGCTCTCAGGCTACTTGGTGGAATCTGGACTGAGTTCTCTTGAAATTCGTCTACAATCCCCTTAAAATTAATCTCACTAATCTCAATTTTATTACTGTCAATGGCCAAGGTCGTATTTCCCTCAGTAAATAACTGCTCAATACGATTTTCCGGTTGTAACATTTGAATTTGTTCTATAGTTTTTTCACCGAGTACCCTTTCTCCAAATGTATCATATAAAGTATCTATGTCATCTACAATTTCAAAAATATTCCCACGATTTTTGTCACTGGCACGTCTTGTCACTCTGCCTACCTGCTGCTCGAATAATCTCATACTTAGTGTCGGTCTTAACAATACCAAGTTCTCTAAATTGGGGAAATCAAACCCCTCTATCAGCATCCCAACAGTGCATAAGACGAAAGGTGGTCCACCAATGGTTCTGAACGCTTCTAAAACTGCATCTCGCTCTTTTTTGGGTAACTCTGAAGAAAGATAAACAGCATCCTTGAATTGCCCAGATTTGGAATAGTTATTGAAGGAAATCGAAGGATCAAATTTGTCTTTTAATTCGCCATTGAATACAGCAGAACATAATTTAGCGTGAAATGCGATAACCTTTTTTTGTTCATCACCAAAACCGTGTACGATGTTATGAACAGGTGCACAGAATATCAAGGTCTTGGAGTTTTTATTTTTGATTTTATCAACATATACCTTTTTAGCCAAATACGTTCTTTGAAT
>CBDUXN010000114.1:0-11719 GCA_965371185.1 uncultured Thermoplasmata archaeon | reverse complement strand
AACCGAATCACTGGCATCTAATAAAACGACATCTCCTTCGTTTACTGTTTGATCAAGACCCGCATCTGCGACTGGAGGGGCCCCTCCCTCCCCAATTGCATAGAGTTTTTTATCAAAAGAACCAATGTATATTGTTCCATCAGAACCAATCGCAGGTGATGAATGCACAATCCAGCCTGTTGTGTAATTCCATCTCTCGGTGCCGTCTGGATTTATTGCATATAGATTATCATCATCAGATCCAACATAAATCGTTCCATCGGAGCCGATTGCAGGGGATGTTTGGATAAGACTGTTAGCGGTGAATCTCCACCTCTCAGAACCATCTGGGTTAATAGCATATAGATTATGATTATTGGACCCAATATAAATCGTCCCATCGTATCCGATTGCAGGAGATGAACCTGAGCAATCCCCTGCGTTGAATCTCCACTTCTCAGTGCCATCTGGGTTAATTGCATAAAGATTTTGATTGTTAGAGGCAATGTATATTGTGCCGTCGGATCCAATGGCGGGGGCATCTCCCATGTTGTCAATCGTTGAAAATGTCCATTTTTTAGCACCATTTGGATAGACAGCGAATAATTTTCCCTCACCGGTACCAACATAAATCGTTCCATCAGAGCCAATTGCAGGTGCATATCCCCGTCCATTCATTCCTATCGTTAACCTCCATTTCTCAGTGCCATCTGAATTAAGTGCATATAGCAATGGATTTGGACCTGGAGTATCCGATGTGCTAAAATAAATAGAACCATCAGAACCAATCGTAGATGAGCTTACTCTCCCATTTGCTGTAAAATTCCATTTCTCGATACCATCTGGAGTAAGTGCATACAATTTATTTCTTTTACCAGAACCAACATAAATCGTACCGTCCGACCCAATTGTTGGTGAATGATGTATAAGCCCACCAATCGTGAAGTTCCATTTCTCAGAACCATCTGGGTTTATTGCATATAGCTTATTATCCCAGGAAGCAACATAAATGGTTTCATCGGAGCTGATTACAGGTGACATAACGAAACCACCGGTTAAATAACTCCATTTCAGCTTACCAGGGTTTGAGCTTGTATCATAAGGGCTAAGCCCAGTACGTCTGCAGTTTTGGCTGTACATCGGCCACGGTATCGGATTTATCGTAACATCCACATATCCAAATGCATCATTATAGCCAGTTTTACTAGCTTCTGCTGATATTCTACAGATTATCTCTGTTGTAACAGTAGGTGCATTGAATATACTCTTAAAATCACCATTTGCATCAGTAATTCCTGATTGTGGGCTGAATATTCCTCCATTATCCGAAACCAGATTTACAGTTGCACCTTGAATTGGGTTTGTGCCATCAGTAACATGGACTGTGATGGCAGATTGTGCTGCTGAGTTAAGTTCTGAAAAGTGGGAGGTGACATCGACTTCAAGATTTGGATTTCCTCCGATAGCATACAATATCCCGCTCCAGGAGCCAATATAGACTGTTCCGTCGGAGCCGATTGCAGGTGAGGAGCGGGCTGTTTCTTCTCCAGTGAAAGTCCATTTCTCAGTGCCATTTGGATTTAATGCAACGAGAGCATTTGGATGGGACCCTACATAGATCGTGCCATCATCGCCTATTGCTGCTGATGACGCTCCAGTATACTTTATTTCGAATCTCCATTTTTCAGTTCCATCTGGATAAATCGCATAAAAATAATCATGCGTTGTACCCGCATAAATGGTCCCATCAGAACCTATTGCCGGTGTTGCAGAAAAGTGAGGGGTACCATCTCTCCCAAACTTCCACCTTAAAGCTCCATTTGGGTAAACCGCGTAAAGATACCCTCCAGAACCAATATATATCGTTCCATCCGAACCTATTGCTGGAGATGAATAAATAGTGGTCCCATCACCTGTTTCAAACTCCCATTTTAAAGTTCCATTTGGATAAACTGCATAGAGCCAACCGCCTACTGGATGGGACCCGCTTGAGCCAATATATATTAAACCGTTGGTATCTATTGCTGGGGATGAATGTACAGGATCACCCTTTATCTCGAGCTTCCAGTTCAGGTTTCCATTCGGATTTACCGAATATAGATAACTGCCAGAAGCGCCAATATATATTGTGCCATCAGGAGCGATTGCTGGTGATGAATATGTGTGCCCAATAAAGTAACGCCATTTTAATGTTCCATCTGGATTTATTGCATAGAGATATTGATCATAAGAACCAACATATATTGTTCCATCAGAACTTATTGCAGGGGATGAATCTACAACGTCATCTGTCTCAAACCTCCATTCCAATATTCCATTTGGATTGACTGCACAAAGACTACCTGCACCGCCATATATATCATCCCTTGAGCCTATATATATAGTTCCATTAGCATCTATCGCTGGCGATGAATAAAAACACATACACATTTTCAGTTCCCATTTCAGCATTCCCAGGTTATTACTTGTATCGTATGGACTCAGACCTGTATGTCTCGGATTTTGACGAAACATTGGCCACTGTGAATCCGCAAGCCCCCCTGTTCCACTTGAGCTTGAACTTGGTTCACCAACAACTTGGGCTATTGGTGAAACAATGTTGGTAACCATTACTGTAAAGAACAATATGCTGACCATCTTTGCTTTCATTTTTCCTCTCCCCTATCGTCTACCTCTTTAAGCACACCCTCCAATTGTCTCCCTCCAACGCTTTGATGGTAATTATGCTCTTCAAACTATAAATAATTTCGTTCTTACGCCCCGATCTAACTCCATAAAACCAACCCGCCAATCATCCTCTAATATTCCCCTCCTCTTTACCGTCCCCTTACCCTTCCGATCACCCCCATCCATCATCCAAACTCCCGATATTAAAAGTCGATGGGGGCCCACAATAAAAAATATTTAAACTCGATTGTTTTTTGCCAAATCGTATCAAAACTCGATGGGTGCATTGATATTAAAACTCGGTTGGGCTCAATTATTCGATAAAATATAAAATAATGAAGTGCCATGTAGGAATCGAATCCAATGAGATCAAAACACCCCGGAGAGCATTTTAATTACTCCAAAACCCGTAAGTCGATTAATACCAGAGCTCTTCCCTTCTGCCCGAACTGCAAATCAAATAGGCACATCATTCTTTACGGTAAAAGGCGCACAAAGGCCGAGTTGGCTCAAATCTACCGCTGCACCAATTGCAGTAGGAATTTCACAACCAGGGCTTTGAAATATGCACATTATCCCGATCGTATCATCCTAAATGCTGTATCAACCTACAATCTGGGCTACACACAGAAGGAGACCCTGAACAGGATCAATAAACGATTCAAAACTAAAATATCCCAACCCACGCTGTCCACGTGGCTTAAACGATACTCCGATATATGCACCTTCAATCACCTCAGAAAGAAATATCCAATCGACCCAAAGGAGATTATCGTCAGCAAGAAGTTCCATCACCAGCAAGTATATGAATTCAAATGCCACAAGCTCAAGCTCAACATCGCCGCAAGAATATACCCTGGTCTAAAAGCATACATCCAGGAAGTTCTTGCATCACTCGACAACAGCTTATTTGAAATAGGTCCCCGGTGCTCAGCACCGAGCGATAAAATCAAGCAAAGCCTCTCTACAAATATCCTCCCGAAGATCAAGGTCAGAAGAATTAAAACCAACAACGCCACAAAAATAGCCTCCCTTTCGAAAGAACTTTCCCGAACCAACCGCGAACGCCACAACAAGATTCAGAACTTTTTCCTGATAAACGATTCAGCCACTTTGGCCATAGAAGTTCCCGTCTATCTGCGACCAAATGAAGCGAGGGCTTTCAAAATCCCATTGGCTGCCCCGCTCACAGGTCATATCGATATCCTTCAGGTCAGGAGAGGTCAAGTTCACGTCCTCGATTACAAACCAGATATGACCAATGATAAAATTACCCAGATGCAGCTCCTGCTTTACGCCTTTCTCTTGGGCAAGCGCACGAATATCCCCTTAACGAGTATCAATTGTGCATATTTCGATGACCAGAATTATTACCATTTCAAACCGATGGCTACAAAGGCACTGAACTTAAGAGAAAATGGGGCCAAACCGAAGTAAATTCCGAAAGCCTAATATAACCTCTTTTTAATCCCAAGGCCGTGGCGATGGTGGTACAATATGAAACTGCATGAATACAAGGCCAAGGAGATCTTCGCAAATTATGGCATACCCGTGCCCAACGGCATTTTGGTCAAGGACCCGAACGAGCTTAAGGAGTTCAATTTTCCAGCAGTGCTGAAATCCCAGGTGCTTGTTGGTGGGAGAGGAAAAGCCGGAGGCATAAAATTCGCGGACAGCTTGGAGGAGGCCAGGGCCAAGATAAATGAACTCATCGGCATGGATATCAAAGGTTTGAAGGTCAAACTGGTGTTGGTGGAGGAAAAGGCGGATATCATCAAGGAGTTTTACGTTGGTTTTGTGGTGGATAGGGCCGTGAAAAGGAATGTCTTGATCCTGTCTTCCGAGGGCGGTGTGAACATCGAGGAAACGGCACGCAATCACCCCGAAAAGGTGGCAAAGTTGGAGGTGAACCCGGATACAGGTCTTCAACCATTTATGGTCAGAAAGCTAGCCAAGACGCTGGGTATAGAAGGCAAGAAGATGAACGCTATTGCGACCATAACGATCAGGCTTTATAAAGCGTTTGTAGACCACGATGCAGAGCTCGCCGAGATCAACCCCCTTGTGATTACACCTGAAGGTATGACCGCGGTGGATGCCGTGTTGAACATAGATGATAACTCCCTTTACCGGCATAAGGAACTGGCCAGGGAGTTCACAGAAAGTGAAGAGTACACCCAAATTGAAAAGATGGCCAAGGAGGCGGGATTGTCTTACGTGGAACTGGATGGCGATATTGGTGTTATTGGATGTGGTGCGGGGCTTGTGATGGCTTCCTTGGATACGCTCAAACTCTATGGGGGGAGGGCAGCGAACTTTCTCGATGTCGGCGGGGGTGCAAATGCTGAGAACATGAAGAAGGCTTTAGAGCTGGTTTCCACGAAGAAGGGCGTCAAATCCATATTTATCAACATCTTCGGCGGGATAACCAGATGCGATGAGATCGCCAAGGGTATAGTGGACTTCGCTCCAGAGATTCCCATTTCGGTGAGGATGATGGGCACCCATGAGGAGGAGGGCAAGATGATACTGACTGACAGTAACTATGTCGTCAGAGATACCATTGAGGAGAGTGCAAAGGAGGCCATAAGGCTGGCGGGGAGTGAGTGAATGGCGATAATCATCGATTATGAAACAAAGGTAGTGGTGCAGGGCGTAACAGGCGGCCAAGGGAGATTTCATACAGAGGCCATGAAGGCCTATGGTACAAACATCATTGCTGGTGTTACACCTGGCAAAGGTGGGGAATCCGTGGAGGGGATATCTGTCTACGACAGCATATCTGAAGTTGATGCCGAGGTGAACGCATCCATAATATTCGTTCCCGCTGCCCTGGCGAAGGATGCAGCGCTGGAGGCAATCGATTTCGGATTAAATCCTGTTGTTATAATAACCGAGCGTATACCGATCCAAGATTCTATCGAGATCATGAGGAGGGCGACAGCTAAAGGAATAGACGTCATTGGACCAAATACACCAGGGATAATATCACCTGGCAAATCGAAAATGGGTGTGATGCCATCACATGTTTTCAAAGAAGGGAGTGTGGGCCTCATATCGAGGAGCGGAACGCTAACATACGAGATAGCGAACAATTTAAGTAAGGCCGGGCTCGGCCAGTCCACAACGGTCGGTCTCGGCGGAGATCCGGTGGTGGGCCTCAGCTTCGTGGATGTGCTTAAAAAATTCGAGAATGATGACCGGACCAAGGCCGTGGTGCTGGTGGGCGAGATCGGAGGGAATGCTGAAGAAACGGCTGCGGATTACATAAAAGACAGCTTTCCAAAGCCTGTTATCGCTTACATAGCCGGCAGAACCGCACCCCCGGGCAAGAGGATGGGGCATGCAGGTGCCATTGTTTCCAAAGGCGTAGGCACAGCTGAGAGCAAGATCAAAGCCTTGAATGAGGCCGGAGTAGAGGTTGCGGAATTTCCAAGTGATATTACTAGGTTATTGAAAAATAAAATTTCGTGAGTAAAAGGTTGATAAAGGAAGATACGGAGTAAGTATAGAATGGAATTGGACTACCTCTATTGGCTTATACTTCTTCTTCTTTTTGGAAGGGTTCTGGGCGAGTTGTTTCGCCGTTTTGAGTTTCAGCCACTCATAGGGGAGGTGCTTGCAGGATTGATACTAGGCCCAGCCCTTCTGGGTCTGATAGTCATACCTGCCGCCGGTGAAAATCCATTGGAGTACTTCAGCCAGTTCGGTATTATAATGCTGATGCTTTTGGCGGGGCTTATCACCGATTTCGAATCATTTTCTGAAAATAAAATATCAAGTGTTGTCATCGGGGCGATAGGCGTTGTGGTTTCCTTTGTTATCGTGTTCCTGCCTCTTTATTTTCTTCTCGGTGATGTACTGCCATCACTTTTTATGGCAGCCATCCTGAGCAATACAGCCATCGAGATATGTGCCAGATTGCTTATACACAGCAAGAACCAGAAGTTAAAAGCCGTTGTCATTGGTGCGAGCTTCGTGGATGATATTATAGCGGTATTTCTGATTGGTATCGTCTCTTCCGTGGTGTTCCTCGGCACAACCCCTGGAATAATCGATATTACGTGGTTAGCTGCAAAGGTTATTATCTTCCTTTTAGTCGCGATGATCATCGTCAGTTGGCCCCTTGAAAAACTCCTCGATAGGCTGCACAAGGGCAAAGAGGAATTTAAATTGATGCTCACAACAACCTTCATCCTGACTTTTCTATTTGCGTTGATCGCAAATTGGGTGGAATTGCACTTTGTCATAGGTGCGTATTTGGCAGGCCTTATTATAGGAAAATGGGGCTCTAAGGTGGGGCCACTCTTGAAACGACGCATCACATGGCATAAGCTGGTAGAGGACGTTGACACGCCTCTTCGGGCCATATTCGGACCAATTTTCTTTGGTTATATTGGGCTGTCTGTGAGCATGATCGTCTTCGAAGGTACCACAACCTTTTCACAGGTGGTACCCCTCATATTGCTTCTGGCAATATTGGCTTTACTTGGCAAAATCATTGGCTGTGGGCTTGGCGCAAGGATCTGCAAATTCAACAGCGATGAATCCCTCATCATTGGGACCGCAATGTGCGGGCGCGGCGCCTTAGAGCTGGTACTGCTGAGCTTTGGTTTGGAAATCGGGGTTATAAACGAGCAGCAGTTCATATCCTTGGTCATTGTGACGCTTATCACGATTATCCTAACGCCGATCCTCTACACCCTTATGATGAGAAGGAACGAGAAAAAGCGCAAAAGATCAGAAACAGAGGGGATCTAAACCCCTCTCGCATCCCCCCAAATGAGCTTGTGAAGCTGCGGCAGGACCCTTACATTTAACCCATCTTTTATAATCCATTCGACGAGTTCCTTGAGCTCCTTACCGCCCACAGGAGTCATTATAATACTGCAAATTGGTTTGTGTTCTTCTATGATTCGTTTTGCATATTCGTAGTCGTTCCTGTCGCCGATGATGAACTTCAGTTGATCGTTCGGGCCCAGCAGCTCCATATTTGTTAGATCCATCTTCTCGTTCATATCTGATGAGGGGCATTTTATGTCAAGGCTTATCATAAGGGAATCGAGGCAAGGCAGCTCTTCGATTGATCTCGTGCCGTTGGTTTCAAAGCATATCTGGTAACCCTCATCTGAAAGCTCCTGAACCAGCTTAACGATCTCCTGTTGAAGCAAGGGCTCCCCACCAGTTATACAAATGTGGATTGCTGAATGCTCCTTTACTTTGGCCAAAATTTCCTCTATTGCCATCTCCTTGCCTTCTTCGTACGCGTACTTTGTATCGCACCAACTGCAGCGAAGATTGCAGCCAGTTGTCCTGATGAATGTGGTTGGGACGCCGATTAATATGCCCTCCCCCTGTATGGAACGGTATATCTCATTGATCTTCATTTTGCATCCTCGCCTACTTCATATTCGATGGGGTCCTCGATTCCCGCCTCTTTGAAGCCCTTCAATCTAAGAATGCAGGAGTCACATTTGCCGCATGCCTTATCTCCTCCTTTATAGCACGACCATGTGAGGTGCAGTGGTGCTTTGAGCCTCACGCCCTCCTTAACTATCTCTGCCTTCGTCAGATCGATAAGGGGATATTTAATCTGGACAGGTCTGCCCTCCACCCCCGTCTTCGTGCCCAGCTCCGCAACCCTCTGGAACGCCTCGAAGAAACCAGGTCTGCAGTCTGGGTACCCACTGTAGTCCAGTGCGTTGGCACCTATGAACACGGCATCGGCCCCTATGACCTCGGCATAGCCGATAGCGAAGGACAAGAGGATAGTGTTCCTGGCAGGAACATAGGTGATTGGCACATTTCCTCCGATTTCCTCTTCATTTCGATTCTCTGGAATCTCGATGTCCTTGTCAGTCAAGGCCGAGCCGCCAATCTGTGTCAGATCAATACTCATTATTTTATGGTCCTTTGCATCATAATATTCCGCGATTTTTCTTGCGCTCTCCAGCTCTTTATAGTGTCTCTGCCCATAAGAAAAGGAAAGAGGATAGAGATCGTATCCTTCCTCTTTTGCCTTAGCCAACGTGACTGTAGAATCAAGCCCTCCCGAAAGCAATACAACCGCTTTCTTTATCAGATACTTCACCTTGGTAACGGTTAAAGTTTATCAGTATAAAAAATGTTGGGATTGATCAAGGGTTCTAATATCTAACGAACTGAATCAATGTTGGGCGCCTTCGCACCATGTCCATTACCAAGATCTTGCTTACCCAATACCTCCCATCCACGAGCTCGGCATCATCTGGCAACTCCCCAACATATTTCAATGCCAACAACGATGCCTTATCTGCAACATAGGCACTGCCCTTCACGTCCAGGGATGTGTAAAAGGATATGGGTAATCTAAGCGAATGCATCTCCCCTATCAATTCCCTTTCCAGTTTAAGAAGCGCATCCTTGTTGAAGTAGTAAACGCTCCCATCCTTGGCCTCAGTCTTCGGTAACTCCTCCTTGACCAGTTCGCTCAAAGGTCTCTTTTTAATCACTATCCCGCTGTTCACTTTGGCCATTTCGAACTTGAACCACTTCTCCATTGCAGATTCGTTTAGCATCGTGTATTGAATGTTCTTGCTTGGATTTAAATGTTTTATGATGCTCCTCTAAAGTTGAGTTTTTTATCATCATAGTAAAAAAAATAATGGGCGTGAGGAGGGGGTCGGATGGTGGGTTTAAGAAGGAGGGGGGCAAGGTGGTGGGCTCAAAAATCGTCTTCACTCACCAGCCAATTTCATGATGTTCTCCAGGTTGATCACGTATCGTGCTTTTGGAGGCTTGCCAATCGCGTCTATCAAGCCCCTTTTTGCCAAGGCGCTGACATTGTTCCTGGCCATCCTCTCTGTAATCCCAAGACCCATCTGGATATCTGCTGCATCAGCATCCTCCAACTCGAAAAACACCTGTAAAACTTTATTTGCAAGCTCAGGAAGTTCATGGGTGGAAAGCAGGTTATCGAGATGATAGTATTCCAGCGGTTGCCTGAAGATCCTATTGGCTATGGGTATTTTTCCGTCCCTGAAATCCCTCAGCAGCGCATTGCCGAGAATATCCAGTTGATATAGATACCTTCTTCCCTTCGTATAAGCGCATAGTGCGACCTGAAAGGGCACGATTCCTTTTTTCCGGATATCTTCCCAGAGCTCGAAAGGACTGCTTAGCGGTCTTGGCGGGACAAGGGGTTTTTCATCCATTTTTTTGGTATGAGATTTGATGGATTCGGGTGAATAAAAATCGGCGAGATAGCTTCTGAACATGGCGGTCTCGATTATGGGTTTCTGTTTTGGATTCCATTGATTCAAGGCAAATGGATTTATATGGAAGAGCATTAGGCCCCCTCTTCCCTGTCTGTTTATCTTGATCAGTTTTGTGGGGGTGTCGTATTCCCATCTCTCCTTTGTATTGGGATGATAAAAATCTATCTCCATCTCGCTCCATTCCTTTATATTATAAATGGCATCCAAGAGCGTGGGGTATTTTTTTCCATCTATCTTGAAACGTGCGTCAGCAAGTTTATTACCAACTGATCTTTGGTACTTGCGAAGGTTCTTCCTCAATTGTTTCTTGGCAAAGCCGTCAACCTCTTTAGGAGGAGCAAAACTCATGATTTTTTGGCATTTCTCTAAAATATCAATCATAGAAATCTCTAATGATTTCTGAGTTTATAAATGATGTGATATTCCTACACAAATGGATTGCTACACTTGAGTCTCACGACTTCATTACCAAGACCAGCAACAGCACGATCGCGGCAGCCACTCCGATAATACCCCCGATCAGAACCATGATCATGGTCACGAGAAACTCCGGGTTCCAAAAGAATAGGTAGAGACCGAATAAGGCTATCCACCCAAATGTCATCTGTAGGAATCCCATGGCCCTCCCTCGTTCGGAGGCAAATATGGCCATGAACAGACCGCTCAACAACGCGCATATTCCGAAAATGAACAGCAACGCGAACAGGAATGCTGTCCCGGGATTTATCTCAACTATCTCGTGCATTTCGATTCCTCCTAATATTCGTCCTCGTACTCCTCCTCAGGTGCAGGAGGGGCGAGTTTATCCATATCCTCTTCATATTCCTCCTCGGACGGTTTTGCCTTGGGAGGAGGGGCTTCTTCTTCCAATTCTGAAGGTTCTTCCTCTGTTTCTGGAGGTGCTTCTTCATCTTCCGGCAGCTCCACGATGGTGGCTTTTTCAGGTGGTGGGGGCAGTTCCTCCTCTTCTTTTTTCTCCTCTTCTGGTTTCTCAGGTGCAGAAGGGGTTTCTTCTTCTTCGATAGGGAACATTGGTCTTGGGACTTTTGAACGCCTGACCACTATAAAAGCCAATAGTACCACGAGAACAGTGATGAATACTATGAGCCCTATAAGCCAAAGCCATGGGAAGTTGTCCACACCTACCACCATGGATTCTTCAACTTTATTTCCAAGTGCATCAACGGCTCTGACATCAACATCGTATTTGCCATCATTTGTCCTCCTTGAATTCCAATTGTATACATATAAACCATCGGCGGTTTTCCACATTTCCTTCCACTGACCTTTATCAATGCGAATATATACTTTTGAAATACCTGATAGATCTGTGGCATCGACCATGAACTCCACATCGCCGCCAACATTCGAAGAAAGGGAGGGGTTAACAATAGCGATTTCTGGGCCAGTATTATCTATGGTGAGATTTCTCGTGATCACTGTCTCCAGCCCTGCTACATCAACCGCAGTTATATTGAGCGTGTGCGTCCCATCACTCAACCTAAGCCCGGTATTATTTGTTACAACATTCGCTTCAAAAAAACCTGTAGCTTTATTAATGAACATCCTAACACTTTCCGAGTCATCGAATTCATAACTCATATTTTCGAGACCCGAAGCATCCTGGGCATCCACCTGTATAATGAAACTACCTCCTACGATTTGATTATTGTTTGGCAACGAAACAGCGGAAAGCTCAGGAGCGTGGTTGTCCGTCATCACCATTATAGTTTGTGAAACCTCATGACCTGCCTCGTCAGTGGCTTTGATTTCCAACATATGATTACCATCTTCCACATCGCCAGTATTCCAAGATG
>CBDUXN010000113.1:0-11745 GCA_965371185.1 uncultured Thermoplasmata archaeon | reverse complement strand
AGAAGGTGATTGATTTGCTCGAAATACCTATTACCGAAAGATTGGGACTTTAGGGCTTACAACCTCCCAACCCAAAAATATGTAATATACTATTTCCATCAGGGTTTGGCTATCAATAAGTTACATAAAAAAGGGGGTTTTGGATGTACATCCAAGAATTGAAGGACCAATTAGGTGAGGACAAGGTTTTGACAGAGGATTTCGAGAGGTATGTCTACGGTGCCGACTGGAGCCCACGCACGAAGGAGGAGATATTTCCTCCTGATGTCGTCATAGTGCCTGAAAATACAGAGGATGTGGCAAAGACAGTCAAGATAGCCTACGAGCACGGCATTCCTGTAACAGCTGGCGGAGGATTGACAGGCATGGCAGGGGGCGCTGTGCCGATTCACAAAGGCATATACATCGACTCCACGAGCATGAACCGGATCATAGAGGTGGATGTGAGGAATCAGACCGTTCGGGCCCAGGCCGGTGCCACATTACAAGAAATAAACGATGCAGTTGAAGAGCACGGTTTATGGCTGCCCAATTTACCAGAGTCGAAGTGGGTGTGCACAATAGGCTCTGAGATCGCATGCGACAACGATTCCACTTTCGGCATGAGGTACGGCAAGATACTCAACGCTCTGTTATCAGTCCAGATCGTAACTGGCACTGGTGAGATATTAGAATTAGGGCATAGAAAAAGCCATTTCACCTCTTCAGGCTACAAGCTCAAGGATCTGCTGGTTGGAAGCGAAGGCACCCTGGGCGTGATAACCGAGGCAACTGTGAAGGTGGAGCCCATACCTGATGAAAGGCGCGTGGAGATGATCATCTTCCCGTCCATGGGCAGGGCTGTGGAGTTTCTGAACAGATCACTCAAGGCTGGTTTGACCATCGAAGGGGCGCATATAAACTGCAAGAGAAGGCTGAAATTCTACACCCATGCCTACAGAAAGAAATACGGCAAGGACCCCGAGATCCCGGACTGGGCAGGAGCGCTTTTAGCGATCATATTTGCAGGTGATAAGGATGTTGTTGATTTCGAGAGAAACTATGCGCTGGGCATAGCTGAGAATATGGAAGGCGAGCTCGTGAAGGAGAGGGAGATAGTGGAGGGATGGTGGGTGAGCAAGCACACCCTGGAATTTCCTCCATTCAAGCAGAAATGGCCTGACAGCCAGAGACAGAAGAAGTTCGGGGCAGTTGACCCAGGCATTCCAATGGGAAGGCTGGAGGAATTCTATGAAGTATTCATAAAGACAGCGGAGAAGTACGATCTCGACATCCTAGGCATGAACGCTTACCTTGAGCACCCCAACAGCATCGGTTTTTCCTTATCCTGCGCATTGTTCGTGGATTATCATGATCAGGACGAGGTGAATAGGTATAGAAAGTACTTCGAGGAGATGGCAAAGGCTGCTGTTGATTTCGAAGGCACCATGAGCACTTACATGAGCGATACAGATCTCAAAGTGCCATATTTCGAGTATGAGCACGGGAAGAGCACAGATTACATGAAAAAGGTAAAAGAGATATTTGATCCAAAGGGCATCATGAATCCAGGCAAGAAGTTCGAATACAAAGGGGGCAGGGAATGAGCCTTGAGGACTTTAGAGAGGACATAGAAACATGCTTTGGAGCATCATGCGGGTTGTGCGAAAGGAAGTGTCCGGTCTATCAGGTGCTGAAAAAGAAGACCTACACGTCGAGAGGAAGGAACCGCGTTATATTGGGCATAATCGAGGGCAAGATCAAGCCTTCAAAGGAATTGGCTGAGGCGTATTATCAATGCATGATGTGCGGCTGCTGCGAAAGATGGTGTGCCTTGCCTGATACTGAGATAGAAAGAGAACTGAGAAAGTTCTTGATAGAACAAGGGTTTGAAATCGAGAAGCATAAGGCGAATGTGGAAAAAGTCATGAAATTCGGAAACCCATACGGTGTGGAGGATTTGAAGGAATGGAAGGAAGGGATCAAATTCGCCTCCCCAAAGGAAACTCACACGCTGTTTTTTGCTGGCTGCACGATGCCCCTTAGACAGCCTGAAACGCTTAGGAAGATGGCTGAGTTGCTGGGCCCCGAGAAGATGGTCGCAATGGACGAGGAGATCTGCTGTGGGAGTTACGTACTTAGAACGGGCTATGAAAAACAGTACAACGAGCTTACTGACAGGTTCCTCAAATATCTGGCTGATAACGATATTAAGGAGATCGTAATAGCTTGCCCCGGATGTTATACAACAATAAAAGAAAAATTAAAGAAACATGGCTCTGAAATAAAAGTAACACACATAACCCAGAAATTGGTGGAAATGCTTGAAAAACATAAATTAACAGTGAAAAAGATGCTTGGAAAGGTAACATATCACGATCCATGCCATCTCGGGAGAATGGAGGGTTTGATAGAGGAACCAAGAGAAATTTTAAGACAAATATCGGACTTCAAAGAGATAGAAAATCACGGTTATGATTCCAACTGCTGTGGAGCTGGTGGTGGGGTGAGAGCAGCGTTCCCTGAGCTTTCTTCCGAGATCGGCAAGAAAAGAATCGAAGAGGCCAAGGCAACCGGAGCAGAGATTTTGATTAGCTCCTGCCCGTTCTGTGAAGAGCAGTTTAAAAGCCTTAGTGACATGAAGGTAATGGACATAGTTGATGCGGTCTGGGAGGCTGTTCAGTAGGATTCAACGAGTTGTTTTATTGTTTTGATATACTCCAGTTCCCCCGTCATATTCTTATTTGATTATGTATAGTTAAAACAATACAATTAAATACTTGTATATACATGTATATTTATGGACTGTAAAATCAGGCCATCGGTTCACGCAAGAGACATGATGACAGAAAGAGGAGTTTCCAACTTGGAAACAAGGAATACCATAACTAAGGGTGCAAAGAAATTGCAGAAGAACAGGATAATATCATTCCATAGGGGTATAGAAGTGGTCTATAAGAAAAAGCCGTGCAATACATTCATTATAACGGTTTATAGAGGTGATTAATATGAAATGCCCGATTTGTGAAAAAGGCAAGTTGATCAGGAAGAAAATCGATTACACCTATAAGGATTGGTATTTTGGTAAGTATGACGCAGATGTATGTAATAAATGCGAGGAGGCATTCTTTACAGAAGAGGCTTCGGATAAAATCGAAAAGAAAGCAAGAGAATTAGCACTTTGGGGTATTGAAAAGAAGACAAAGATCTCATATTCCGGGAATTCGTTGATCGTCAGAATTCCCAAAGCTATTGCAAAATTCGTCGAAATCGAGGACGGAGATGAGGTAGTTATTCGTCCTGAGGGAAAAAAGAAGTTCATTGTGGATGCTACACCTTAGGTTCAGTCCTATCAAACCGTGAGATGGTTAAAACATCTCAGGCTTGATATAGTCCCCAAGCTCCTGCCTCGCCTTTTCCAGTCTTTTCCTCTGCTCCTCCAGAACTTCGAAAACTATCTGCGGCGTGTCGAGAACCCTCTTCCTGTATATCTCCTCTATCCTGTCGATCTTGGCGAGGCTCTCGGGCACTCGAATTGTGAACTGTCTGACATAATCCTCTTCTGGGTAATCCTTATCGTAAACCTCTTTAAACAGCCTCTTTAAGTCCTCATATTTTGGAATGTATCCAGTAGGCGTCTTTATCGCTTCTGCATCCCCATTTACCCGCAGCTCCATCCATTTTAACCATATTCGCTTGTCGTTCTTGTGGTTCAGCCAGTTGCCCCCAGAATCCTTTAGAAAGTAGTTCACGGAAAATACCTTGAGCGGGTTGCCCAATTTTTTACCAAAATCCAAATTGTCCTGGATATATCTTCCAATGGGTATGGACAGGAAGTCCATGTTCGACATTGGATTGAAAACCCTTACACCCTCCTTTCCAAGCGTGGCTGCTGTGGTTTCAGATTCCAAGGCAGCGCCTTTTGTGATGATTCCGTGAACCCAGTCGAAGGCCTCCTCCACAGGGACCCACGTGTCCGAATCTCTGCCTCCGTAAATGAATCCGGAAATTTCCACCCCTTCAGGGTCATGCAGCTTTGGATCCGCATTATCCAGGATAGCCATTTTTATCGTGAATCTAGCGTTCTTGTGGGAAGGTGTTATCTCGTTTCCAGCCTTGTCCTTCTTTCCCTTGTGCCATTCACCTGAATGGTTTACACCTTTTTCTGGAACCTCACCGGGCTTTCCGTTCCAGTAGACCTTTCCTTCATCGTAAATCAGCTGGTTCGTGAAGATGATTTCGGCCTCAGGATTGTTGAGGGCCTTCCACTGCAGCACATCGTCTATATCATTGATGCCCTCGATGATCCCGAATATCCCTGATTCCACGTTCACGCCCATGACCTTATCACCTACGATGCGGATGTAGGCTATGTCATCCCCGACGATGGTTTCCCCTTCTATCATGGCTGTGGAGGTTTTTCCGCACATGGAGGGAAATGCTCCTGTGAAATAGCTCACCCTTCCGTTGGGACCGTTAACACCCATGATCAGCATATGCTCCGTAAGCCAGCCCTCTTTCGAGGCACGGTTGATACCCAAACGCATGGCGAGTTTCTTTAATCCGATTGTGTTGCCGCCGTACTGTGTATTTGCGCTGTAAATAACCTCGTCCTCGAGATCAATGTAAACACGCCTTTTTTCTATGTTCTTGCTCACGAGCAGTCCCAGACCTGCCTCCTCGAGCTCGCCCTGAGAATGCACGAACTTCCAGAACTTTGCATCCTTTCCCTGCCTGATGAATTCCTTGTATCCCTGCCTGTAAAGCAGGTCCTCGCTGTGGGCCACATAGGCGGAGTCCGTTAACTGGGCGCACGGGATTGAGAAATACGAGTTCGTGGGGCCAACGCAAAAGAACTTGATATGGAGCTCGTGCCCTTCCATGATGTTGGCCATGATCTCATGGATTTCCTTTAACCCCTCCTCCCGGTCCATTGCGTTTATCTCAGGTCCAAGGTCCTTGTCAGGCGGCAGCAGGAACTTCGTCCTGGGCTTGTCCCTAGCCTGGTCGTAATAACCGTCGAAATGAAATGTGTGGCCTTCTATTGCCAGCTTGCCCTCCTCGTGATTGCGGATTGCTGCCTCCCCGGTACGGCGGATGTCATCCTCTGAATCGTCGTAAATAAATACCTTGGAAGGATTGCATATCTCAAGGTACTTTGCTATGAATTCAAAAAGCTTCCGATTCCCGATTTTCATGAGTTTCTGGAGATCCTCTTCCCCCAATCTTTTCTTGAGTATGGCCATAGTGTCTTGTTCCATATTGTTACCCCCTATCGAACACGTAAATGCAGATTGCAAAAACCCGAATATATCCTAATAACATATACTTTTGCATTGAATTGGGACGAGGGTCGGCGGGGGAATCCTTCATTTAACATTTATCAATGAAAAATTCCATTAATTATCAATGTTAACTTTTTTCCCAAATTTTAAAATAAATAATACTTATCGCAATCCATGCGATGAAAGTAAGTACGGTTAATAACCCGAAAAATTCGAAACTTGGAGAAGACACACCCCAATTACGCCAAACGGATGCTCCGCTCTGCTGCGAATCATTATAATAACTCACATTATGTGTGACAAAAGTTGATACTGACCAAGTCCCCCCGCTATTAGGGCCATTATCCCCTATTTCAACAAGGTAAAAATGATAACTATAAGATTCAAAAGGGGGTGTATCTGATGGTATAAAATTTGTAAAGATAATCGTCTTTTTCTCGTTTGGTTTAACAATAACCTCTTTGGAACTGATGCTCCAATTTCCATCAATATCATCCCAATTCCCTTCAATACCATCATCCATCTCAACTATTGCACATTTGAAATTAGAGTCTCCTTCGTGATGTTCAAATGTTAAATTATATGTAACGTTCATCCCAGGGAGTGCGACTTTATGGTCCCAGCTATCTTCCCAGTAATAACAGTAACTTGTCACTGGTTCGTGCAAAAATACTGGGATTGGGGAAACGATGCACACCACCAATAAAATTGTTGTGATTGTTACATAATCTACGTCTTTACTATCAAGTAACTTTTTATTGGTTTTATTACTCTTGTCTGGAATTTCATTTTTTATTCCATTCATTTTACTAATCCTATGGAAAATGTAAAATGATAAAAAAATTATAAAAGGTAATAATATCAATCCGAACCAGGGGCCGAAAAGAGCGTAACTACCATGAATATATGAACCTATAACAAGGCCAACAATGAAAATTACTACGAAGATTATGATAAGAACGATGAGCCATTTAGTGATTGAATTAAGATTTTTGTTATTAATTTCATTCCTAACTTGCCATCTGCTGATAAAAAGTAGAATAATACCTAGCATTAACAATATCAATCCCTCGGGTATAAATATAATAGGATAATACAACTCAGGGTGAAATGCAGATATCCATTCACTTCCTAATCTCTTAAAGTAAAAATAGTATCGATAAAACAACATCAAAATCAAGAAAATACCGCATATTATTGAGATTACTGCTATACTGAACTTAATCGAGTTAAACATTCTATAATCACTGAATAAATATTTCATTTTAAATTTTTTACCAAATTTAATAAATAACAATCCAATAAATGTAACGATTAAACCCACAATAATAAATTGAAAGGAAAAAGCAGCTTGGTCTTCAGCATATGAAGCTCCATAATTTTCCCCCCAATTCTCATAGAGCTGTCTAATTTCATCCCAGTTTTGATAATAACTGAAGTGGACTACCATGAAAATTATGCCTGTGATAAATAATAAAATTCCTACACCAACCAATAATTTGGTCTTAATAGTGCTTGGCTTGTAATCCTCGTTAATTGGCTCTTCGTTATCCATCTACCTTCCTCATTTACTACTAATCCCAAATATATATTAATTTCATAGATTATAAATGTTATTCAAAATTCGCGGTAACAGCGGGCGAATTATGCTCCCCAATCCCCAACAGAGTACTCGACATTCTGCGGTACTTCCCCCTTGCTGTTTTCTTTCAGAAATTCGATCATCTCAGTGGTGGTGAGCCCCAGCTGTTTGCCCTTCCTCACGCTCTCCCTTGAAATCCTGAAAACGCTCATGGTGTCGAGTTTAATTGGCTCAGAGATCATGGCGAGTTCGAGCAGTATTTTCGGGTTGAGTTCCCTTGCCACAAGGGTAACTTCGAAGTTTGGATGGACCAACAGCTTACCTCTTCGCACAGCCATCTTCTTCAAGAACTTTCCTTCTGGAATTTCTCCTAGGCAGTATCCTCCAAGGGCGGTGAGCCTGAGGTATCGATCCCTATTACCCTCCTGGAATGTTTCCACAACCCCGAGCATTTTCAGCTTTGAATCCAACATAAGCCAAACCCTCTCCTCATCGAAATGGATCCATCTAAAGGGTTGGTTGGCTGAGAATAGAGTGGTTCGGGCGTTCGATATGAAATCCCCAAACACATACCACTGCCCGGTTTTCAACGCTCTCAGTTCATCAAAGAAGAAGTCGACATTGTCCTTTCCAAAATCGTCCCTTCCCAGCTCGTTGCCTTCCCTCATCATATCGTATGATATCTTGAATGTTTCTTTTACAAATGTATAAGGATTGTCGAGCACCTTGCCCCACTTTTTATATTCATTTTCTCTAAGGAATGTAAACTCAGAAAGGCCTTTGAGCAGATCCACCAGATATATAGCGTTCTCCCAATCTATTCCCAGTGCTTCTTCCACCTTCCTGACAGATAAGCCAAGATTCCCTCCGGACGGTTTGGGACCGAACAGGTTTCCACGAATAATGGCATCTGTCTGCCACAGATATCGAAGAATCGAGTACTCACCGTAAGGGATTTTGGGAACATCTTCTAACTTCTTTTTATCAGGGCGAAGACCTTTGGAAGAGAAAGTTTTTAACAGGGGGCCGACAAACTCATGGGGTATCATATAATCAAGGGTATTGGTTTTGACCTCGGTTTTTTTGAGCAAGAGGCCTTTTTCCAAGAGCTGTTTCTCTGTTGCTTGCAATTCCCAAAACGTGTATTTCTCAAGATAGATCCTCTTCAGTTTGGTTTCTGATATTATACCTCTGTTCATGAGTATAATTGATAACAGGCTTTCTTCCTTGTCATCAAGAGAGGAGATGAACCTATCCTTCTTTTTCGATGACTTCTTTCCCCTTGCCATCTTCGGACCTCTTGAACCTTGAACCATCGATTATCAGGTATTTATAACCTTGCTCTGTCAGGAAAAGCTGCCTTTTCTCTGCATAGTCCTGGTCCTTGGTTCCTCTCGTGACTATGGAATAGAACCTCGCTACGCTGCCGTCCTTTTTAGGCCTCAATATCCTGCCTAGACGCTGCGCCTCCTCCTGTCTTGAGCCGAACGTGCCTGAAACTTGAATGGCAACATTTGCATCAGGCAGATCCAATGCAAAGTTCGCGACCTTGGACAGTATCAACAGTTTTATCTCACCTTTTTTGAACATATCATAAAGCCTCTCCCTCTCCTTCCTCGGTGTCTTTCCGGTGATTATCTCCGCATCGAACATGTCAGCGATCTTTCTCAACTGGTCAAGGTACATACCAATTACTAGTATGTTATCCCCTTTATGCTCATTCACGATGCTTTTCACTATCTCGTATTTGATGGGGTTCTCAGCAGCGATTCTGTACCTTTTTCTCTCATCTGTCAAGGCGTAATCCATTTTCAACTCCGAATCCATATCAACCCTTATCTCAATGCATTCTGCAGTTGCTATCCATCCCTCCTTTTCAAGCAGTTTCCAGGAGACATCGTACTTCTTAGGGCCTATGAGGCTGAAAACCTCCCTTTCCTTGCCGTCCTCTCGAATCAATGTGGCTGTCAGGCCCAATCTGCGCCTTGTTTGAAGGTTTGCGGTGACCTTGAAAATCGGTGCAGGTAAAAGATGCACCTCATCGTATATGATCAGGCCCCAGTCCCTCTGTTGAAAGAGTTTAAAATGAGGGAATTCACCATCTTTCGAAGGCCGCCATATTAGCATCTGATAGGTTGTTATCGTTATCGGTTTAATTTCCTTTTTCCACCCTGTATATTCCCCGACATCCTCCCTGCTCACCCCGGTTTTATCCGTGATTTCGTCAATCCACTGCTTAACTCCAATTACATTCGGACAAAGTATGAGGGTATTGCAGTTCAAAAGGCCCATCACTCCCAGGCCAACCATGGTCTTTCCTGCGCCGCAGGGCAGCACGACGGTGCCGCTACCTCCTTTAGGGCCTGCATTGGAATAAAAAACGTCAACCGCTTCCTGCTGGTACCTCCTCAGCTTGAAGATATCGCCTTCTCTTGTCCTATCAAGTAACTGTATGGGTAAGTGCTTCCCTTCGACATAGCCAGCAAGGTCCTCAATTGGATATCCGATCTCTATCAAGACATGTTTTATCAGGCCTCTTCTATCGGGTTTTACGCTCAGGATGGTTTTGCTCACGCGTCTTACCAAGTGGACCCTGGCTTTCGTGTTTCTCCAGACCTCTGTTATCACAGCTTTATCGGGCGATTCTAAAAGTAGTTCTTCTCCTTTTCTAACCATTGTGAGCTTACCGTATCTAGATATATAATCATCGATCTCGAACTCGATATTGCCGGGTATAGCGTATTTTGCATACCTTTTCAGTACCTTCATCACATCCTTGCCTTTCATGCCAGACGCGGCAGCGTTCCACAACGAGATAGGCGTGATGCGGTAGGTATGGATATATTCAAGGCTTTTTTCAAGCTCAGAGAACTTGCTGATATCATCCCTGGCATTTTCATAGAAAGGGCTTTCCACTTCAAGGAGCAGGGTTTTATCGCTCTGGACTATCAAGGGCTTTTGGAATTTGGGAGGCATGGTAATACATCCGATATGAACAAAGTTAAAGCTTAAAAGAAACGTATTGATGGAATAAGTACTTTGCTCTTCATTTTGAATCCGATTTTATCTTCTAATTGTCGAGTTTCGAAATAGCCACATCAGCTGCCATGTTGATAAATTTTATATATACGCAAAACCTTATATATACATGAGCAAAGAGGAGGTTTATTACGAATTAACAACGAATCAAAGGTGGGTATAAACAGTTTAAAAACATTTTTGAGAAGAGCGCAGAGGAGGTTTGAGTTGAACTTCAATCATCTGTTTAAACGATTATTTTCTTTTTCCACAATCCTTGTCTTAGTTTTGAGTAGTATAGTAGTCCTGGTACCTTGGTCAGCACCAAGGGCCAGCGCCGTGGAGCTCACACATGATGCAGCCCGCCTGGACTTCAATGTAGATAATCACACGACTTTACCCAGGTACATAAGCTGGATGGGAACGCAGCAGGTAGATTATTCTAGTGGTGATGTTGACTTTACTACCTTCTTCTTCGACCAAAGTGACTACGATCATACAGGCCAAGATATAGACATAGCCACAGGAGGATCTTACCCAATATTGCAGCAAAATGGCGTTGAATTCGAGACCACAGGTGCGGATGCAGCACTTACATTTCTTGAGGACGGCCAAATCGACAAGAGCTACGGCTCATTTACAAAGACCGCCAACATTAATGGCGAGGGAAACGACATCAGAGTATTTCAAACTGCATGGACCTTGCAGGGAGAGGACTGGGGCATTATACAGTGGAATATTCTTGATCTGACAGGCGCAGGCCTAAGTGATGTGAGATTAGGTCTCAAGGGCATGTCCTGCGTTGCAGGAACCAATGCAGGCGATACGGACGCCTGGGACGGTCTAGAGAAGGTTTACTATATTTATGATGGCACAACATACTTAGGCTTTGCCTCAGCTGATACAGGGACTCCAATGAACCTGTTCAAGGGTGTGCCTAATATGATGTCCCTTTACGCTGATGAAGATATATACGCTGCAATATCAGGCTCTTCTGGTGTATCTGGGTTGACCAATGACGACTTCGATTTTGCTGTTGGCTGGACCGATGATGAGGCTGCAAACAACGGTTTAACTATAGCCGCTGGTGGAAGCGTAACAAGACCTTTAATAATTGCCTGCGCGAGTTCATACGGGGAGCTCCTAACTGAGATCGATGAGGCGCAACAGTTCTACCTCTCCCAGATACTGATGATGACCGAGGTCCTTGACGAAAACACCCCGAAAGTCGAGGTGTATAATGCAGGCACCAATCCTTTGGATTTGAGCAATTTCAAGCTGTCTATCGACGACGGGGCAACGTTTTGGGGGGACGGAGGTCACAGGTGGAATGTCACATCTGTCCCAGGTGATGGTTACAGCGTTTGGACCCTCGGAGGAACCGATTCATTCGGCGGCACGGAAGGGGCGACCCTCAGTCTCTGGGACACGTTGGGTATGGTAAAGTACGATGAGGTGGCGTTCGGACAGAATGGTAAGGCACCTGATCCATTCTATGATCCAGCCTTACCTACCATCGGCTCGATTTCAAGGGTTTATCTGGGTGCTGTTTATTCAATAGAGTGGGTGCACAGCCTTCACGGCAATACCTTCGGCACCCAAAATAACGAATATTCAGTGGATCAAGACCCAGCTGTTATCCTGAACGAGGTCATGTTCAATCCTACAGCACCTCAATATGGGTTCATCGAATTGATGTATATTGGAGAGAGTGCAGTTGACATATTCAACTACTCGATAATCACGGACGACATCGCATATATAGGTCCCAGCATAATCCTGGACCAAGGAGATCCATATTTGATCATCTTTTATAATGACGCCCCAGGGTTATTCGACAACAATAACATGTCCTCCTCTGCAGACAATGTCTATCTTTAC
>CBDUXN010000112.1:0-11777 GCA_965371185.1 uncultured Thermoplasmata archaeon | reverse complement strand
CATTCATTTATAAAACCCTATTTTTAATACCGTGGTAAGCCTTTAACCTGCCCGTACCAAAGCCGAGGTAGCTAAGCCCGGCTTAAGGCGGCAGGCTCGAGCGCTTTCTTGTGGAAGCCAAGTGACCTGTTGGTGTTCGCACCTCGGGAGTTCAAATCTCCTCCTCGGCGTTCCTCATCATTTTTCAGCGAAGCCGAGGGTATTAAGCGATTACAATTAATGGAGATTTGAGCTAGTGGGAGGAGCAAAGCGACTCCCACGACAGTTCAAATCTCCCCCTAGGTACTAACATTTTTTTTAATGGTAATATATGTGTTTTATTCCTTATAACTTTCAATTTTGTTAAATTAACGATAACAAAAGACATATATATAAGAAGGATAATTCGTATTCCATGAACCGGCTGTTGATTGTTAAGCGTTTAGAGCTACAAGAGCTCCCCGTGTTTACCACCCAGCAGCTTGCGGTCCTGTTAGGTATGAATGTAAATAGTACTGCGGTACTTTTGAGCAGGTTGGTAAGAGATGGTGTATTAGCGAGGGTGCAGCGAGGTCGCTATTGTCTTCCCTCCACGAACTTGCTGGCGGTTGCCTCCGGAATATATACTCCATCCTATGTGTCCCTCTGGGCGGCTTTTGAATATTACGGTATCACAACTCAGTCGCCACGAGTCATTGATGTTATAAATCTGGCCCATTCGGGCAGGGTTTCCCTGACATTAGAGGGAGAAAGTTTCATTCTGCGTTTTATTAAGACAACTGGCTCGCTGATTTACGGACTCAATAAAACATATGTCGGAAATAAGGTCGCTTTTTTGGCTGAAAAGGAACGAGCCATTATCGATGGTTTGCTTTTTACAGGATATGTTCCTCTCGATGAGGTTGTGGAAGCGGTAAGAAGCGGCATTGACGTGAATAAAGCGATTGAATATGCTAAAAGAACGAAAAAACAGAGTGTCATGAAGCGCTTAGGCTACCTCTTGACGATGGAGGGGATAATATTCTCTCCACATGACTTTGGTAAGCTCTCAGGGACATATGTTCCACTGGACCCTTCTCTACCCAAGCGGGGAAGGTACGATCGACTCTGGCGAGTTATTGATAACACGGTGATAAAATGAACAGAGAAGAACTGCAGAGATATGTCGGTGTGACAGGATATTCATTGGGGCAGGTTGAAAAGGATTATTTCCAGCATATCATACTCGCTGCTCTATCGCGGAAAATGAGTTCCTTTCTTGTTTTCAAAGGCGGAACTGCATTACAAAAAACTGGCCTGATTCCACGATTCAGTGAGGACCTAGATTTCACTGCCTTGGGCAAACTGTCCCTGGAACAGATTGAGAAGATTGTTTTGAACGCAATCGAATCATATAACTCTTCTTGTGAGCTAGACCACTTTATAGACGATGAAAGAACCCTTGGATTTAGAATCAAGATCCAGGGACCTCTATACAGAAACAGAAGAGGATTATGTACGATAAGAATAGAGGCGAGTAAACGTGAAGAATTATTGGCAAGTCCACAACCTAGGGAGATCAATCCACCCTATTCCGATATTTTACCTTATGTTATTAATATCATGCAATTTGAAGAAATGGCGGCAGAAAAAATCCGCGCTTTGTACACGAGAAACAAGGCCAGGGATCTTTATGATCTTTATAAGCTGATAGAAAGCGGGGCTGAAATTCGAACAGATCTGGTCAATAGTAAATTGGAATATTATAAAAAGACATTCGAACCAGCCGTGTTCCTGGAAAGATGCAAGGCTCTATCAAAGAAATGGGAATCTGAGCTGACAAGCCTCATGGAATATGTGCCGCCAAAAGAGAAAGCCTACGAATTGATAGGCAAAAGCATGACCCAGATTAAAAAATGAATTTTTCATAAGTATCAATTTTCCCCCCTCGATTCCTTTTTCTAAGCTCGGACAGTAAAAATACCCCTCCAAAATGCTTATTATATCAGGAACCCATAATATAACTGCATCGTCGCGACCAAGAAGGGGTTTACCAGAATGAAACGGATAGGGTGTCTAGCAATTATCACAATTATCGTTTTCAGTGCTTTTACAGGTTTAATAATAATTACTCCTTCCAAAGTAACCGCCTACACCCTTCACGACCCGATAATCATTGAAGGGGATGCTGATTTTGCAGCCCAGGCTGCTAGTGAGGGTTGGCCTGGAGATGGGACTGAAGGGAATCCGTATGTAATTGAGGGGTATGAGATTAATGGATCTTCCGCTAATGGTATTGAAATAAGGTCGACCACTGTTTATTTTGTTATAAGAGATACTCTTTTTAGAGATGGCCATTATGATTATAATGGTATTTCTCTATACAATGTTACAAATTCATATATTGAAAACTGCACTTTTAAAAACAATTGGTGTGGAATTTATCTTGAATTTTCGGAAAGGGGGGTAATTACAGGTAATATTGTCTTGAATAATTATTATGGCATCCAGGTTATATCCTCGGAAGAAAATAATATTACAAGAAATACCGTTTCAGAAAATCGGTTTTACGGTATTCAACTATATTATTCTAATGGGACTTATGTCAAAGGTAATAACGTTTCCTCAAACGGCTACATTGGTATCCATCTATATTATTCCAGCATGAATAACCTTACTGGAAATACAATGACTAATGATGGAATTCTTATTGAGGGAGATTCACATGACCACTGGAACACTCATAATATTGATACATCAAATTTGGTTAATGATAAACCAATTTTTTACTGGAAAAACCAAACAGGTGGTATAATCCCACAGAATGCAGGGCAGGTTATCCTTGCCAACTGCACCAATGTTAAGATTGCGAACCAGATAATCGCCTATTCTTCGAATGGTATTCTACTGGGTTATTCCTCAAATAATACCATTGTGAACAACACGTTGCGACACAATGGGGATGGTTTTCTTATTGGAAGAGAATCTAATGGAAACATTATAGAAAACAATGAGGTTTATCTCAATAATATTGGCGTCCATCTATCTTTATCAAGCCAGAATAAGATCCTAAATAACAATTTTACCGATAATCATGGTATTGGAATTCAACTCGGTTACTCCGATGAGAATTATATCGCTTATAATAACATCTCAAAAAATAATGAGGGCATAAATCTTCACGGTTCCGATCGCAACCGGATTATTAACAATAAGGTATTCTCGAATGATATGGCGGGGATAATAATTTTCTTTCATTCAAACGAAAATAATATTACTGACAATGAAGTCTATTACAACTCTGATACAGGCATCGCTCTTTATTCTTCTGGATGTAATAATATCAAAGGCAATATTGTAACGAGTAATGGTTGGGGGATATTTGTCGATGATTCCAATAGAAACAATATTACTGACAACAATGTCTCCTCAAACAATCATGGTATAAACCTTCATGATTCGACCAAAAATAATATCATTGGTAATGAGGCGCTTTCAAACAGCGAGGACGGCATCTATATTATCAACTCAGAGAACAATAATATCTGGGATAATATTGTTGCAAGTAATGATTATGGAATATCTATCTATCATTCAATTATAAATACTATCAATAATAATACGATCCTAAACAATTATTATACGGGTGTTTCTCTAAACGATTGTAATCAAACTAACGTTTCATATAATACTATATCTTCGAATAATCGTGGGATTTTTATTTTTCACTCTTATTGGAACAATTTCACATTCAACGATGTCTCTTATAATGATTATGGAATAAAAATATGGCCATCCAGTTATAACGTTTTCCATCACAATAACATAAGATTTAATACATCCTAAGTTTGACACTTCGCCCAAATTTATTCAAAAATATAATTTGACAGTTTGAGGGAAACAGAGTGTTTTCACCCCATTTTAACCCCAATATCCCTGATTTTGAGACAAAAATACCTGGAAAATCTAGGTGAAATCGGTGAAAATGCAGCTTTTCAGGCTGTTATTTTTCGATCTAGCCCTAACTGTCAAATTCAATAGCAATATTTTGTCTAAAAAATCCTGAGAATAACACCTCTAGCTAACCCCTCCAACTTCTGTCAAATTCCACTGCCAAATTTTCCTGAAAAAACCGGAATAGCACTAAAAATGTCAAAGTTGGGATACATACCAAATAAACATAACAAATGCTACAAATATATGGAACGACCCCAACGGTCAGGGCAACTATTGGAGCGATTATATTGGTATCGATACTAACGGTGATGGCATAGGAGACACAGAAATCCCTCATCAAGGAGTTGACTATTACCCATTAACTGAACCAAATATCGTATCTGAGGAGGTTCCCTCAGGTCTTTCTGACATATTGTTTGTGGGATTTTTATCCTTATTAATAATTGTACCATTCTCTTTACTGGCCTATGCTATAAGAAAGAAGCAAAAACCCCCAAAACAACCTCCAGAACACGAAACCCAAGAAACCCAATCCCAACCGAAATTTTAATTTAGGGATATATCATAACCTCCGAGGCTGGTTTAGGGCGCTGATAATTAAGATAGGACGGAGGAGTTAAATATGAGACATAAAGGCAGCCATCTCTTTACATCCGAATCCGTGACAGAAGGCCATCCAGACAAGATGGCGGATCAAATTTCCGATGCAATATTGGATGCGATTCTAACTGACGATCCAAATGGCCGTGTGGCCTGCGAAACTCTAGTAACCACTGGCATGGTGTTCGTGGCAGGGGAAATAACAACTGAAACCTACGTTGCCATCCCAAAGGTGGTGCGGGAAACCATCAGGGAAATCGGCTATGACGATCCGGCGATGGGCTTTGACTGGCAGAGCTGTGCGATCATGACTTCGATAGACGAGCAATCCTCGGACATAGCCCAGGGCGTGGATGACACCCCAGACCACGAGCAGGGCGCAGGAGATCAGGGTCTGATGTTCGGCTATGCGACAAATGAAACTGATGTGCTCATGCCATTACCCATAACCTTAGCACACAGGCTCACAAAGAAGCTTGCAGAGGTAAGGAAGGAGGGCATAATCGATTTTATTGGCCCAGATGGCAAATCCCAGGTAACAGTGGAGTACGAGGAGGGCGCACCGAGGAGGGTGGAGGCCGTGGTAATCGCGGCACAGCATCAGGAAGGAATAACCCATGATCAGATCAAATCAGAGATCACAGAAAAGGTGATAAATGAGGTCATTCCACCGGAAATGCTCGACCAAGAAACGAAATTCCATATCAACGAAACAGGTGCGTTCATCCTCGGCGGCCCCCACGCGGATTGCGGTCTCACCGGTAGGAAGATCATAGTTGATACTTACGGTGGAGTGGGCTCACACGGCGGGGGCTGCTTCTCAGGCAAGGACCCCTCAAAGGTGGACAGATCCGCCTCGTATGCAGCAAGACATATCGCTAAAAACGTTGTGGCCGCAGGTCTTGCAGACAAGTGCGAAGTTCAAGTTGCCTATGCAATAGGTGTTGCGAAACCTCTATCCATAATGATAGACACATTCGGCACGAAGAAGATAGACGAGGAAAAAATCGAAACATTGATCGAAAAGCACTTCGACATGAGGCCGAAGATGATCATAAACAGGCTAAACCTTCTGAGACCAATCTACAAGAAGACAGCGGCATACGGTCACTTCGGTCGAGAGGATCCGGATTTCACCTGGGAGAAAAAAGATATAGCGGAGATTTTAAGGGAAGAGGCAGGTTTATAGGAACATTCTTTACCTTCTCAGCTATATCATATCTTTGATACCAACAAGAACCTCCTCGGGCGTGTGAACATCGCCGCCCAATTTTGGAAGCAGTAAGGTCTGAGAGTTGCTTGCAACGCAGCGCTCAACTTCAAAGGCGATCTGTCCGTAATTTATCTCAGGCACAACAAAGGCTTTGACCTTCTCCGAGAGTTTTCTCAACCTTTTTTCTGGGAAAGGCCATATCACTATGGGCCTGAGCAGCCCAACCTTCAGGCCTTCCTCCCTGGCCATTCGCACAGCTTCCTTGGCGCATCTTGAAACGCTGCCGTACGCCACCACAACAACATCAGCACCTCTTGTTTTTATCTCCTCGTACTCGATGATCTTGTTCGCGTTTTTTCTGATCTTATCGACGAGTCTGCCAACAAGTTTATCTTGTACCTCGGCGGTTATCACAGGGTAGCCGCGCTCATCATGTGTAAGGCCGGTAACATGAACATTGTATCCTTCGCCGGCGCAGGCCATAGGGGGCACGAGATCATCATCGGGTGCAAAGGGCAGGTAATTCTTTGGCTTGGTCTTCGGTCTTCTTCGCGGATATAGTTTGACATCCTCCCTCTTCGGTATCACGACCTTCTCTGTCATGTGGCCCACGATTTCATCACCGAGAACCACAACAGGCAACCTGAACTGTTCTGATAGGTTGAAGGCCTTGATGGTGCAGTCGAACATCTCCTGGGGCGAGGAGGGGGTGAAGGCAATAACGCCAACATCGCCGTGGGTTCCCCAGCGGGACTGCATCACATCCCCCTGGCTGACAAGTGTTGGAAGACCTGTTGAAGGACCCCCCCGCATGATATCCACGATGACACAGGGTGTTTCCGTCATAATGCCCAGTCCATAGTTTTCCATCATGAGGCTGAAGCCTGGACCTGAGGTGGCTGTCATGGCCTTTGCCCCTGCCCAAGATGCCCCTAGTATGGCGCCCATGGAGGCGAGCTCGTCCTCCATTTGGATAAAGATACCCCCTATCTCAGGCAGCCTTCGGGCCATACGCTCCGCTATTTCAGTGGCTGGTGTTATGGGGTAGCCTGCAAAGAACCTGCAGCCTGCTGTTATGCCACCTTCGGCGCTTGCCTCGTCACCGTTCATAAAATGTACGCCAGTTAAAACCTCCCTATCCGGTCTCATTTTTTTCCCTCCTTTTTAACAGGTCCTTTCCCCGTCTTCTTTTTCTTTCCAACCTTTTTGGCCTTACCCTTCTTACCTCCCTTTTTCTTCGCTTTTTTTGCCTCCACCTCTTTGGCATCTAGAACAAATATGGCAAAATCGGGGCATATGAGCTCGCACAGCGAGCAGTGCACGCATTCCTCGGGCTCAACAACCTCGGGAGGATGATAGCCTTTGGTATTGTACCTCTCTGATTCAGCCAAAACGTTCCTGGGACAAAACTCGATGCAGAATCCGCACCCTTTGCAACGCTCATCTATGATATAGACCTTGCCTCTAGGCGCCTCCCATTGATCTGCATCCAGAGGTTTTCTCCAAAGCTTCATGAATCCCACCTTTATCCTGAATCATTTTTCTTCGGCTTCTTATCTTTACGCTCTTTTTCAACCTTCTTGGCCGCCTTCTTAGCCCTTCTCTCCTTCAACCACTTCATAGTTTTATCGATCTCTGCCTTGCTCACAGCGCCTGCGATTCTATCCATCTCCTTGATCTTAGATGCGAACTTCTCGCCCTCGGCAGCGGATACCCAGGCCAGTTGGAGACGGTTTTTGTCGATTCCGTTTTTCTCCAAAAGGTCCCAGAGTTTTTCAACCCTCTTTTTTGTATGGTGGTTGGCGTCAATGTAATGGCAGTCACCTATGTGGCAGCCAGAAACCAGCACAGCCGCAACACCATTTTCAAAAGCCCTCAGTACGAACTTTTCTGCCACCCTGCCGCTGCACATCGTCCTTATGATCCTGACGTTGGGAGGATACTGCATTCTGCTCACCCCTGCGAAATCTGCACCGGCATAGGAACACCAGTTGCAGCAGAACGCCACGACCTTCTTGTCCGCCTCCTCCTCCGTAGCCGCGTTTATTTGAGAATAGATCTGGTCATCGGTGAAATGGCGCATTGTTATGGCCTCAAAGGGACACTCGGCACCGCATGTACCGCACCCTGAGCATGCAGCCTCGATAACCCTTGCGGTTTTCTTTTCCTTGTCCACCTCTATGGCATGGTAGGGGCACACCTTAGCGCATCTTCCGCACCCAGTACAGATCTCTGGGTCGATCCTTGAGGTTATAGCCTCCACGGTGACCTTGCCCTTGGCCATGAGGATGTTGGCCCTTGATGCAGCTGCGCTTGCCTGGGTAACGCTGTCCTTTATGTCCTTGGGGCCCTCTGCACAACCGCAGATGAACACACCAGGTGTCGGCGCATCCACAGGCCTCAACTTCGGATGTGCCTCCATGAAGAAGCCGTCGCTGGTTCTAGAAAGTGTGAGGAGTTTCTGCACAACATCGGAATCATGCCTGGGTTGGATGCCAACGCTGAGGATGATCATATCAAATTCCCGTTCTATTATCTTACCCATGGCAGTTTCCTCGACCTTTATTCTGAGATTCTTTGTATCCTTGTCCTCCTCGATCTCCGCTGGGATGCCCCTGATGAATGCAGCACCCGCCTCCTTCGCCCTTCTGTAGAGATCCTCGAATCCCTTGCCAAAAGCCCTGATGTCGATGTAGAACACCTCTATTTCCGTCTCAGGCCAATGCTCTTTTATGAGCAGCGAGTCCTTGATCGTGTTCATACAGCATACATTGCTGCAGTACGGGTTGCCACCTTTTTGACTCCTTGAGCCTATGCATTGGATAAAGCCCACTTTCTTTGGGATCTTCCGGTCGGAGGGTCTTATCAGCTTGCCTCCCGAGGGTCCTCCTGCATTGATCAATCTCTCGAATTCCAGGGAGGTTATGACGTTCTCGTATTTTGTATAGCCGTAATCGTCCAATGCTGTCGGGTCAAACGCATCCACACCCGTGGCAACGATGATCGTTCCGACATCGATGGTGACATCCTCGGGCATTTGATCGAAATCTATGGCCTCAGCCTCACAGGCCTCCTTGCATTTGCCGCATGCGATGGGTTGGTGTCCCAAACAATCATCCATGTTGATAACATAGGTGGAGGGCACAGCCTGAGCGAAGGGTGTATATACTCCCTTTCTCAGAGCCAAACCGACATCGAATTCATTTGGTTTTGCCACAGGACAGACATCAGAGCAGTCACCGCAGGCTGTGCAGGCATCTGTCACATATCTCGGGGTCTTATGTACGACAACCGTGAAATTTCCGATGTAACCAGTGACGCTCTTGACCTCGCTGTTGGTCAACAGCTCTATGTTCTCGTGCCTCCCTGCCTCCGCCATTTTCGGTGCAAGAATGCAGATGGAGCAGTCCATGGTTGGGAAGGTCTTGTCAATCTGGGCCATCTTGCCTCCGATGCTGGGCTCCTTCTCGACCAGGTGGACTTTGTATCCTGCATCTGCCAGATCCAGCGCTGCTTGAATGCCTGCCACACCTCCGCCTATGATCAAAGTCCTTCGTATAACAGGCACCTCCGTCTCAATCTGCGGCTCAAGCAGCTTTGCCTTTGCCACAGCCATCTTCACCAGGTCCTTTGCCTTATCCGTTGCCGCCTTTCTATCGTGTAAATGCACCCAGGAGCAGTGCTCTCTTATGTTGGCCATCTCAAAATTGTATTTATTCAGGCCGGCAGCCTCGCATGTGGCTCTGAATGTGGGCTCGTGCAGTCTCGGGGTGCAGGATGCCACCACCACCTTGTTCAAATTGTGCTCCTTTATGTCCTGTTTTATCTCCTCCTGGCCTGGTTCAGAGCATGTGTATCTGCTGTGCTTTGAAAGGGCAACGCCATCCAGCTCCTCGGCAAATTTTGCAACCTCCTCACAGTCCACCGAGCCCGCTATGTTCAGGCCGCAGTGGCATACATAGACGCCTATCCTTACATCGTCAGATGATTTTTTTGAGTCTTTAGAGCTTTCCACTTCTGCTTCATTTTCAACAGCAGTTTCGTTCATGCTCGCGTCCTCCTTTTGCCTAATAGGCCCAGAGATTTGGCAGCCAACACGGTCAAATCCTCCACCCCTAAGTTCATTTTGGGTTTTACGTGCTGATTTGAGGTATAACATCTCAAATGTATCCTGCATTTTGGGCAGCTGGTAATCAATGTATTTGCCTCTACATCCTCGGCCATGGTGAGCTTGGTCAGCCGCATTTCCCTTGAGAAATCATCGCAGTTCATCCAAGCGCTAACACCGCAGCAAGGCGACCTGTGCCTGTTCCTCTCCATCTCCACAAGTTCAACACCTGGCAGAGCCTCTATAACCTTTCTCGGTGCCTCATACTCCCCTGCGAACCTGCCCAGCCTGCATGGGTCATGATACGTTACCTTTCCGAGTTTCAAGTTTTTAAAATCGATATCGTCCTTCCCGAATCTATCAGCAAGGAATTGGGAGATGTGCATCACCTCTGCACTCAAATTGTAATCGTTTTTTAGGGTGTAATAACCTTCTGCGCATGTTGTTATGATCTTCTCTGCTTTAGCGTTCTCAATGCTCCGGGTGTTTTGCTCACGCAGTTCCTGAAACACTCCCCTCTGCCCCAGCCAGAGCATGTCATGGCCGCAGCATTTCTCGTTTTCGAGCACTACCGGCTCTATTCCGAATTCATTGAGCAACACCACAGCAGCTCTGGTAATGTCTGTTGCATCGTCGAAATCTGAGAATACCGTCTTGAAATAGGGGGCACAGCCTGTCCAAAGCAGAAATTCCCCCGAGTCCTGGGAGGTTTTCATATCCTTAGTGAGCCAGCCCAACCTGTTCTGATTTAGGTTCGGGTTTGCCATCAGCCTTGCCGCGGCATGAGGCACTTCGCAATGTGACGCATTACCTTTATTGCCTGCATTTATGGCCTCCTCTCTCACGGCCCTTATGAACTCGGGCAGGCGAACATTCGACATGCACACATCATTGCATAGGTTGCATGTGAGGCATTCCCAAATGTTTTTATCATTCAGCAGATCCTTTTCAAAGCCCAATAGGGCCCTTTTTACCATCAACCTCGGAGAGAATCCCTCAAATCTCATGGAGACAGGACAACTGCTTGTACATTTTCCGCATTCAAGGCAGTAGTACGCTTTGGTCTCTTTGAACGCCTTGCCTATCCTCTCGTTCATCTCTTTTCCTCCAGGCCTCCATCGAACATGGGGTTTGGACCCAGATCCTGCAGTTCTCTCCTGAAATCTGAGACAACAGAGGCGAACTTCTGCCCTTCTGAGGCTGAAATCCATTCAAGCCTTAGCCTCTCCCCTCCAACTCCCAGTGTAGACAGCAGCTCTTTCGCTTTCTGAACCATGATCTCGGCATTTTTATTGCCTGATTTGTAGTGGCAGTCACCTATGTGACAGCCTGTGATCAACACACCATCTGCCCCGTTCTCAAAAGCGCTGAGAACGAAGATAGGCTCCACCCTACCAGAGCACATGACCCTTATTATCCTGATGTTTGGGGGATACTGCTTCCTGCTTATGCCAGCCAAGTCCGCCCCTGCATAGGAACACCAGTTGCAGGCAAATGCGAGGATCTTCGGTTCGAATTTACGCAACTGTCTTACCTCCAAACGCTTCAATCATACTGATAATCTGCTCTCTCGTGAAATGCTGCGGGGATATTGCGCCAGAGGGGCAGTTTACCGCGCACATTCCGCAGCCCTTGCACAGCGCCTCGTTTATCTGGCTCACCGCCCTATCACCTCCCAAAGAAACGAGTTCTGGAGCCCCAAATTCACAAACATCAACACAGCTCCCGCATCCCCAGCACATTTCATCGTTGACCCTTGCCACGGCGGCCTCAACCACGATCGTGTCGTTGGACAATAGAGCTATCACCTTCGATGCTGCACCGCTTGCTTGGGCGATGGTGTCAGCCAGATTCTTTGGTCCTTGGGCGGTGCCGCAAAGGAATATTCCTTCCGTATTCGTTTGAAGTGGAGCCAGTTTAGGATGCTGCTCAAGGAAGAAC
>CBDUXN010000111.1:0-11842 GCA_965371185.1 uncultured Thermoplasmata archaeon | reverse complement strand
ATAGAGTTCAGGAAAAGATCGCCAAAAAAACAAGGAATTCAAAATTGAAGCTAAAGCCAAGGCTCATCGATATAGAACAACTTGTCGAGGTTGGGGAGAATGAACGAGCAAAAGCAGAATCATGATCAAGGAAAACCTGATTACAAATGCGAGCGCTGTTGGTCAAGTGAGAATATCATCCTTTTTCAAAAATCAGTTTTTCTAGGGGAAGATGCCCAGGGTTTTGTGGTGCTATGCGGTAGATGCAAAGAGGAAGCCCCTAAGGAGTTAACGCAAGAGGAATTCGAAAACCTATTTCTCAGATTCGCATCTGTAAAGGAACTTCTCCAACATTACGATGCAACAGATGAAGCTGAAGCCATAAAACGATGGCAAGAGAAAGGAGGAGATAAAGAATCAAATGTTGAAGAGAGCGCAGATGAGATTCCATCACCACAAATTGCTACAGATGATAAAAATGAGCACGTTCCCCCGGGGTATCATGTTAAAAATGGAGAATACAATATCTCCCGAGAGGAAGCTGATATTGTTGAGAAAATTTTCGAAAAATATCTTTCCGGGAATACAATGGAACGGATCGCCCGTGGACTTGTTAGAAGTGATGGGAATGGAGGATTGGTTTGGAGCGTGGGACGGGTGAGGGAAATCCTGAAGGATCCGATTTATGCAGGCTATGTGCTCAAAGGGCAAGATGCTGTAAAAGGTGAGCATGATCCAATAATCAATATAGAAATCTTCAATAAGGTGCAGCAGAGGATAGTGAGGAACATCAGAAATCCCAAATATCTATATAAACCTCTTATTTTGGGGGATTAGACCCTGGTTTTGCCGGTTTTTTGGGGTTTTAAGGGATCTTCCATATATGGAACATCGGACTACCGTTGTTCTAAATACCCCTACAAAATCAAATATAGTTTATACAATGCTATATTCAATTATAGTGTATATATTTTTATTGATATCGTTAATATATATAGGATTATGTACGAAAATGCATATGATTAATGTTGAAGCTATAATTAATTAGTTGATATATGTTAAAGCCTTATTATGTTAATGTTGAACATAAATAAGACCCAATCGGCGTATAATATACATAAAATATATAGGATATATATGAATAATAATAAAATATTCATTGATTATATTATATAGAATGATAATCATAATAACATAATTTAAATATATCCTTTAAAGTAAAATATAAATATACATAGAACTATATACGCCTTGTGATCTACATGCCAAAGAAATCAAAGAAAGGTGAGAAAAAGACGGAGGAGGTTGAGGAAGAAGAACTGCCACCAGAAGAAGCTGAGGAAATTAAAAAGACGAGCATAATGATCTCGACAAAGGTAAGGGACAGGCTTTGGCGGTTAAAGTTCAGAAAAACATACGATGAGTTCCTCTGGGAACTGTGTGAGATGTACGAGAGGGCAGAAGGCGAAGAGAAAACCTGAACTTTAGATAAATTATTTATCTTAAAACAGTATATTGTATAAAAGAGGTTAATATGAGGAAAATCAATTGCACGATATTAATATCATTTATTCTACTGTCTCTCCTTATCACAATTCATGTCAGCACAGAATATGCCAATGCAGAGGTGGAAGGTTATGAAACCAACCTGACAAACGATACACTTTCCCAAGGGAACCCGGCGATTTATGGCAACAGAGTGGTTTGGACAGAGAACACATTGGAGGGCGGGATCGCAAATTGGGAGATTTTCCTATACGATTTATCCCTTAATGGCGAGGAGGCAAAGATCCGAATTACAAACAACGATTCCTATCAATTGAACCCTGAGATTTATGGCGATATCATCGTGTGGGAAGATAACAGGAATGGCAACTACGATATCTACATGTACGACCTCACTGTAGATTCAGACAAAGACACGATACCAAATTACCTTGATGAAGATGATGATGGGGATGGTACCCCCGATATGAGCGACCTTGACGATGACCCTGCAGAAATCAGAATCACGGACAACCCCTCGCACCAAGAAGAACCTGCAATTTATGGAACAAAGATAGTCTGGGTTGATAAAAGATATGGGAATATGGATGTGTTCATATATGATTTGATTTCAGGCCAAGAGGCAATAATCGCTGGTTTGAACGAGATCGGCACTCCTGATCCAAACAATCCCGATAAATTAATATTTCCCCTCCAGACAAATCCTAGGATATATGGAAATAAGGTTGTATGGCAGGACGACAGATTCGAGAATGTTGAAATTTTCATGTACAACCTATCTATGGATTCAGACGAGGATGGGGTGCCTAACTACCTTGATGATGATAGACCTGCTCCTGACCCTGCAGAAGAACTGATAACCTCAGACTTCGAGGACGACTCTTATCCTTCTATTCACGGTGATTTAATAGTTTACTCAAGAATGGATAATATTTACCTATATGACCTTCGAACAAAAACAGAGTACAGACTCACAAATAGCTCCTCTGAGCAAAAAATCGATCGCGGGTGCAGCATCTATGGAACTAAAGTCGTATGGGCATATGATAACGGTTCCAAAGACATATACAGGTATGACCTAGCTTTGGACTCTGACGAAGACGGTACACCAAATTACCGCGATATTGACACAACTTATCCTGACCCAGCATTGCAACGTGTCACATATGAATCTGAGAAATATTCAATGAAACCTGTAATTTTCACGAATAAGATAGTTTGGGTGGACAAAAGGAATTCAAGCCGGCCACCGGATATATACATGTTCACCCTCACCGAGAATCTTCCCCCTGAGATAACGTATTACAGCCCTATTTTCAACCCTGAGATAGAAGAAGGAGAATTCATGATATTCAATATATCATGCTCTGATCCTGAGGTCGATGATCTTAACTACACATGGTTCTTAGATGACATTACACTATCGGAGGAAATGGATACCTATAACTTTACTTCAGATTATAATTCAGCAGGAACACATGAGGTAAAGGTTGTTGTCTCGGATGGCGAGTACCACGTGGAGGAAATCTGGCTCCTTTACGTTTCTGAATCTGATCTACCCCCTTTTGAAATAACCCACATAGATCCAATTACGAATCCCACGATAGTAGAGGGAGAGGAAATTATTTTGAGCATTGAAATAACTGAATATTATTCTGAGGGGACAACAGTAACCTGGGTATTTCCCAGTGATCCCACACTATATGGTCAAGTCGATAATGAATGGGCATCAATCATTCCAGAGCTCGATTATAACGGTTCAAATTATGAGAGGCAATACAACATAACAGTTGAGGTAAAAAACGGATCCTACACAGAATCCCATACTTGGATCTTGACGGTGCTCTACTTCGAAGACGCTGACATGGATGGCTATAATGACGCCACAGAGGTCACTTACGGCTCAGACCCATTGAATATCTCTGATACGCCCCCTGACCTCGACGGTGATTTCATTGTCGATGGCGAGGACGACGACACAGATGGAGATGGCTGTTTAGACGAACACGATGCCTATCCTATGGATCCAAACAGGCAGGTGAGCGGAAAACCTGATTACTCCGTCGAGATACTGATCATGATCATGGCGCTTATCCTGGTGTTGGCTGCTGTTGTTTTAATGCCGCGGGTTTCAAAAAGAAGAAGGCGATGAAAAAATTTAGAGCTGCTCTATTCTCCCGGAAGCGTCCCTTCTGAATTTTCCAAAATCTTTCAGCTCAACCAATTTCTCACCTTCAAAAACAGGTCCATTTATACAGACATGATGACCATTTATCGCGCAGGAATCGCAAATACCGACACCGCATTTCATGTACCTTTCCAATGAGGCCCGGACAGGTATGCTCCTTGACCTTGAAATATCCACAACCTTTTTCATCATGATCTCGGGGCCGCAGGTCAGGACCGCATCAAAATTCTCCTTTTCAAGGATTTCCTCAGCCAAATCACTGACGAAACCGTGGTAGCCTTTTGAGCCATCATCTGTGGCCAGGTGAATCTTATTACAGGATTGTTCCAACCTCTCTAAAAACAACAGCTCTTGTGCGCTCTTCGCACCAAAAGCGAGAGCCACATTTTTTCCTTCCCTGATCGATCTTTCAATGAATGGAGCAAGTGGGGCGATGCCTATACCACCTGCAACTACGAGTATGTTTTTTCTTTCGGTTTCAAAATGTGTTCCGTGGGGACCACGTATGCCTATTCTAGCACCAGGTTTAAATTCTTGCAGGGCTCTTGTTGCCTCGCCCATCCTTTTGACTGTGATTCCCTTTTCCTCACCCAGGTACGAAAGAGACATAGGCACCTCATCCACACCAGGTATCCAAACCATGACAAATTGGCCGGAAAAGGCCTTCATTGGGTCCATGAACCTTATTGTTTTAACATCTTTATTTTCCTTGACTACATCAGAGATGGTTACTATTCTGGGTGATTCTAAGGTCTTATTTTCTGGCAATTCCCACCATCTCCTCGATGCTTTTGTAGCTGTTCTTTTCCATGAAGTCTGTAATTTCTTGGCAAACATCAGCAAAGATTCCCTCGCCTTTATAGAACACTCCGCTACCTATCTGAACTGCGCATGCACCTGCCATGATGTACTCTATGGCGTCCTTTCCCGTTAAGATACCGCCCACACCTATAATGGGAAGATCTGTGGAGGCCTTTATCTCGTAGACGCAACTGAGGCCTATGGGTTTAATTCCTGGACCGGAGTAGCCGCCTATGGCATTGGCGAGAACTGGCTTTGCAATTTCAGAATCGATTACCATGGCACGCAGAGTATTGATAGCCACGATGGCGTCGCCTTCAGCCTTCTCGACAGCCTCGGCTATTTCTGATATGTTGGGAACGTTTGGGCTCAGCTTCACAAAAACAGGGATCTTCACAGCTTTCTTAACCGCTTTTGTTATCTCCTCTACCTTCTCTTTATCATGCCCGAGCTCGGCGCCGTAACCCTTTGCGTGAGGGCAAGAAAGATTCAGCTCCACCGCATGGACGCCATACTCTTCCATTTTGACGGCAAGCAGCTCGAATTCCTCCTTGTTCTTACCGAAAATGCTGCCAATCACAGGTGTACCAGAGCTCAATGCTTTCTCGATTTCCCTGCCATAATTCTCGATGCCAGGATTGGGCAATCCCATGGCGTTAAGTATACCGTTCTCAGTTTCCACAAATGTGGGATTTGGATGACCTTCCCTTTGTTCAATACCGATCGATTTTGTAACCAGGGCACCTGCGCCGCCCTCAGCGATCTTGAGAAGTGAATCGCCTGTTTCCCCGAAAATACCTGCAGCCAGCATCGTTGGATTTTTCAACCTCAACCCCGATATGGATGTGGAGATGTCTACCATCTTATCCCTTGTGGGAATAGACATCTACGATTTAATCTTTTTTAGTGGTATTGGCCATTATTTTCCTCTAATTCTCTTGGTTTCCCCAATATCAACCTTGTATGTGTCAGGAGCAATAACAACCCCATAATCCTCTTTCGCTTTTTCTATGGAAATAATTCCGTTCCTGACCTCTTCCTGCACCTTCTCAACAGGCCGCTTGAATGGGTCACTATATCCACCTCCTCCACCTGCCTGCTGGAACAGGATCGCTCCATCCGGCACTTTTTCCACAAGGTCCTTGGTTGTGGTCTTATAGACCTTGCTATCCGGATAGATTATCTCGATCTTGTTCAGGGTGGCATTTTTCCCTCCGAACAGACCGAAAGCAGGCTCCACATCGCCGTCCCCAAAGGTTACTACAGTGGTGTTTTCTCCTCCTATCTTGAATTTTGTCTCCACACCCAGTCCACCTCGAAATTGACCAGCTCCTGCAGAATCCCTCCAATATTCATGCAACAATAACAGATGCGGTGTCTGCTGCTCGAACATCTCGTAGTCCTGGTCAAGAACTCCACCTGAGGCGTCTATCATCCCTATGTGATCGTAACCGTCAACTCCATGTGTTCCCCCTGAACCGCCTTTCAGACCCAAGAAGCCGATATCAACGTATTTATCCTTCTTCCTTGGATCGAAGCCTGTGGTGAGATAGCAGAGCAGTTGATTCCAGCCTGCTGTGATCCTCTCAGGAATGGCCTTGGAAAGAGCCCTAATTATTGCATCTGCATTGGGAGGGCAGAGATGGTTTCCAAAAGTAGTTGCGGCAGGGTATTTTGCGTTGAGAATCGTGCCCTCAGGAATGATGATGTTCAAAGGCCTGACCATGCCGTCGTTGTGTGGCATGTCAGGATTGACCATCTGTAGGAATGTTAGGGTCGTTGCGGAAGCGCTGGAGGTATAAGTTCCATTCACGAAACCATCGGTCTGTTGATCTGTTTTGGAGTAATCGAAAGTGATGTCCTCATCCTCCACAGTTATCTTGACCCTGATCTTGTACTTGGAGCCAGGCGTTTTTCCATCATAGTAAACGGTGGCTTCACCCTCGTAAACACCGTTTGGTATGGTCCTGATTTCTGCCCGCATCATCTTCTCTGTGGAGGCGAAAAGATAGTTCTTATGGGATTCGAATGTTTCCTTGCCGTACTTCTCCACAAGTTTCAAGATACCTCTTTCACCGACGACGCAGCCCCCGATTTCCGCACGCATGTCCTCTGCAACAATGTCGAATCTTATGTTCGCGAATATCAGATCCCAGACATCTTTCCTCAATTTTCCTTTTTCATAGACCTTGACAGGGGGTATTCTAAGGGCCTCCTGCCAAACCTCTGTGGCGTTTGGGTTGTACCCTCCCGCAACTGCCCCGCCGATATCAGCTTGATGGCCTTTGCAGGCAGACCATGCGATTAGCTCGTTCTCGAAGAAGATGGGTTTGTAAACAGCAACATCGTTGTTCTGATTGCCCATTGAAAAGACATCGTTGTGGAATATGACATCCCCTGGGAAGATTTCATCCCCAAAGTATTTGACGATGTACTCGCACACAGGGCCCAGGGAGAAGGACAGTATCGGCAGGTTCTCGGTCTGCTCCAGCATCTTACCATTGGAATCATAAAGTCCTGTGACAAAATCCTTGGCCTCGCAGAGGATGGGAGAGCGTGTTGTTTTTGTCAGTGCAATGCTCATCTCCTCTGTAATCGATTTGAACCTGCGCTGGAACACGGAGGCAAGTATCTTGTCGATCTTGTCATCATTCATTTGAGAATCCTCTCCATGAACTCCTCTTCCCTTGTCTTCAGGTACATAGTGTAGCTGCCGTATCTGTCGCATAAGACGTTGTACTCAGGGCTGATGAAGGTTGTGGTGTTCACCTGTTCTACGATTCCAGGGCCTATGACCTTATTGCCGCATTTCAGCTTGAACCCGTCATAGACCTCAACCTCCTCGAAATCCCTCTTGTTGGGCAGGTAGACCTTTCTTCTTCCTTTCAATGCTGGTGACGCATCCTCCCCATGATCCTCTTCCTCCATGAAACTGGGTTTCTCAGTCTGTCCAATGCATGACAATCTCATGTTGATGAGTTCGATGGGTGTGCCCTCTTCCTCGAGGGAATACCCGTACAATCTGTCGTGCTCAGGATGGAATTTTTTTGCGATCGCATCAAGTTTGCATTCCTTGGACTCCTCCTTTGTGATCACAACGGTAACCTCATGGTACTGTTTAACGTACCTCATATCCAAGGAATAGACCAGTTCGATTCTACCCTCAGGAATGTTCTCGGATTTCAACAACTTTACACCCTCCTCCTCCATCTCCTGGAAAAGGGAGGTGAATGTTTTCGCATCGACGTCATTCAGCTTCTTAGCATAGGTCCTGACAAAATCGTGCTTGAGATCCGACATCAGCATTCCAGCTGCACAGAAAATCGATGACTCGCGAGGAATGACCATCACTGGTATCTCAAGCTCCAGGGCTATCATGCAGGCGTGCACCGGCCCGGCACCCCCTGCAACCACCAGTGGAAACTCCCTGGGATCGTAGCCGCGCTTTACAGACACTTCCCTGACACCAGAGGCCATATTTACGTTTATCACACTGTACATACCTGCTGCAGCTTCAACAACATCGAGACCCAATTTCTCTGCGATATTCTTTTTTATCGCCTCCTCTGCCTTACCATAATTCAGGGGCATTTTCCCTCCTGCAAAGAAGTCCTTGTCAAGATAGCCGAGAATTAGATCCGCGTCAGTGCAGGTGGGCTGCTCACCGCCCAGATCGTAGCAAACTGGCCCAGGTTTTGCACCAGCACTTTGAGGACCCATTCTTAACAATCCGCCTTCATCTATCCAGCCTATGCTGCCCCCGCCTGCCCCGATTGTGACTATGCCCAGCATGGGCAAGGCAAGCCTCAACCGGTTGATTTCGCCTTCGGTTGTGACCAGTGGAGTTTTATCCTTTATCAGAGCCGCATCAAAACTCGTGCCTCCCATGTCTATGGTGATGCAGTCGCTGTATCCTTGAATCGATGTGTACGCTATTCCTGCCACGGGCCCACCTGCAGGTCCAGACAATAGCGTTGCCGCTGCTGTGTTTATTGCTATCTCAGGCGAGATGACTCCGCCATTGGACTGCATGATGAGCAGTACACCTTCAAAGCCGATATCCTTCAGTTTAGAGGTTAAGGAGGAAAGGTAGCCCCTCAGAATAGGCCCTACATATGAATTCAACACCGTGGTGCTTATACGATCGTAGAATCGAATGGAGGGTAAAAGCTCACTGGAGACAGTTAAATAAGCCCCAGGTAAATGCTCCTTTACCAACTTCGCAGCCGCAACCTCGTGCTCCTTGTTTGCAAAGGAGTTCATGAAGCAGATAGCTATGGCCTTGATGTTCTCATTTTTGAAGGATTCGATACCTTCCAGGACATTGTTCTCATTTAAAGGAGTGATTACTGCACCACTATAGTCTAGTCTTTCCTCAATGGGGAGCCTCAGATATCTTGGCACCAAGGGCTTCACATTCGTGAATCTGTTGTTGTACTGCTCTTCCCTTATGCCTCGCCGCATCTCCAACGCGTCTCTCAGGCCTTTGGTTGTCAGGAGTCCTGTTTTTGCGCCATTGTAGGTGAGTACCGCGTTAGTGGTGACAGTGGTGCCGTGAACAATTGTCTCCACTTCCTTTATAAATTCAATTAATTCGACATTCTTGGCCTTTGCCATCTCGTTCAGGCCGTTCATCACTCCGATGGAGGGATCATCGGGTGTGGAGAGCACCTTGTAAATCTCGGATGTGCCGTCCTCCTTGGTCAGAAGAAAATCTGTGAAGGTCCCTCCAACGTCGATGCCGATTTTAATGTGCTCTCCTCCTACCAATTAACAATGTTGGGATGGGAAAGTGGTTGGAGATATTTGTAGTTAACTATGTCGTTGTATTGCCAGTGATTTAATAGATGAAGGTGGGGCAGCACATCCTAGCTTATTCCGATACCTGTCCTCAAGTTTAACACAAGGTTTAAATATTACAAAGACGATTTATTTACTGCATAAAAAAGAGGTAAAGAGCGCCAAGGAGGGGCGCAATGACATATTTGATGTGTACAGCTTTTTTCGTGCGCTCAAATCAGAGAAATACCTCAGGTTCTTGGGGAGGGAGATGGTGAGGTTTGAGGAAAGAGAACAATGACAGACAGATAACGATAGAACGAGAAAAACAAATGCCATCTGTCTTGGTTGGCCTTCCTCTGGCTCTCTAAACTCTCTTTTCTAGGACTGAAAAAAACAAATGGAGGGAGAAAACAGAATGAGAAAAGCGATTGCCATTGGAATCGCACTGGCGATGGTACTGATGACCGTCGTGGTGATCGGCGGAGACGTGGTTGCACCAGGCAAGGGTAAAGGGAAAGGTCCACATCCAAAACCATTGGAGATTAATGCGGAAGTATATCCTGAGACCCTGAACCTGGAGAGCAACGGTCGATTCGTGACGGTGACGATCGAGGTCTCGGGAGAAGACGATGACGGAGACAAGAAGACGGCTGAGGACATCGTGCCTGAATCTGTGGAACTTGAAGGGTTGCCCCGGCTAGGGCCTCCGACAACTGTGGGTGATGACGGCAACTTCACTGCCAAATACGACCGTGCGGACCTGGAAGACATACTGAGTCCTGCGGACGCGGTTACCCTTACCGTTACAGGTGAGTTCACCGACGGCGATACTTTCAGCGACACGGACACCATTCGCGTGATCTAAGCAGACCGGGGAAGGTCTGAACCAAAGGCTCTACCCAACGTGGGTTGGAAAAAGGAATCTTCCTTTTTCCTTTTTTATTTTACAGAATCTTACGGGAGGATCATAAACTGGGTTTCTGGATTTTCCATTCAAGGATAAAAAGGTCGCTTGGTTCCTGGGCAGCATACGGAAAAGTTTCATTTGCCCCCACCTTCGGGTATCTTGCCCTTGTGCTGCTGGTCACTATGCTTCTCCTCATGTTTCTTTGGCCAGGGCAGATCGTATCCAATGCAAGGGGGGACTATGACCTAGTGGAGAACTATCCTACGCCCAATGGCCCCCGTATGGTACGGACGGGCGACTTGGATGATGATGGGACCCCTGATGTCGCTGTTGCGAATTATTATGATAACTCGGTGAGTGTGTGGCTCAACACGGGTAACGGGAGTCTTGGGCCGCGGCTCGACATCTCAGTTGGATCTGGCCCCAGGGCCCTATTTTTGGCGGACGTTGGAGAGGATGGGAATGGGGATTTGGATATTATCGTGGCCAATTACGGCGACAACAATGTATCGGTCCTCTGGAACGATGGGGACGGCACATTCTCTTCTCCAATGAGCTATCCTGCGGGAGATGGTCCATTCGCGGTGTACGTTGCCGACCTTGAGGAGGATCAGGGCGGTGATCTTGACATCATCGTAGTTGACACGTTCGATGCGACGGTCTCGATTTTCGACAACGATGGTACAGGTGCCTTCCTCCCCAGGCATGTAGAGGCGGTGGGCTCGCGGCCGAAAGCTGTCGTCGTAGCGGACCTTGATGGGGATTCCCACTTGGACATTGGTGTGGCTAATTGGGCCTCGGACAGCGTATCGATCTTGATCAACCAAGGGGACGGCTCGTTCGCTTCTTCAGTGGAGTTCCCTACCGATGACGGTCCCCGCGCCTTGGCGGCTGCCGATCTGGACAGTAATGGTGAAATCGATTTGGTGACCGCAAATCAGCACGCAGACGATGTATCTGTTCTATGGAACGACGGAGCTGGTGGGTTCGGTTCACGAAACGAATATTCAGTGGGAGACAATCCCCTTGATGTCCTGTTGGGTGATGCTGACGGGGACGGAGACCCTGACATATTGACGGCAGATAGACTCGATGACACCATTACAATTCTTGAAAATGACGGGAGCGGAATCTTCAGTTTCTTAACCAACATGACAACCTTAGAAGGACCCTATTCCCTCTCGTTCTCTGATTTGGATGGGGATTCCCGCCAGGACCTTGTCGTCGTAAATGGTATGAATGATTTGATAACAGTCCGTTTTGCAAATCATGCCCCCTCAATTATGATCTTGGAGCCGGACGGGAGCGGAGACGAGGCGAATACTACTTTTACAATCACGTGGCAGGATTCGGATCCAGATAGTAGTGCATTGATTTCCCTCTACTGGGATATCGACCAATCAGGGGCAGATGGAAATCTGATCATTGCCAATTTATCCGAAGATGCGGACGGGACAGAGGGGGCCTATTATTGGGATGTTGCAGCCCTACCTGAAGGGACCTATTGGATCTATGCAGTCATTTCAGACGAGCGGTACGATTCGCGCACCAATTATAGCTCAGGACCCTTGATAATCAATCATACCCTATCTGGCAATGCCGTACCAACTGCATCTTTTAACATAACCCCTTCCTCAGGAAACATCACAACGACATTTACCGTCAATGCCTCTTCTTCC
>CBDUXN010000110.1:0-11909 GCA_965371185.1 uncultured Thermoplasmata archaeon | reverse complement strand
TCCAAGATGTGCCAATATCAAGCCACTCACTGCCATCTACCCTGTAGGTAACAGCAGCCAAGAACACATCCTCTGCTGAGACCTCAATCGTCACGTTGCCTGTCAACAATTCGCCGTCCAATGGGTTGATAAGTCTTAGTAATGGCAAGTTATTGTCTATGCTGAAGTTCGCTACAGCAATGCTTGAGTTTAGGCCAGAGATATCATGGGAAATGCAAGAGAGGGCATAGCTTCCGTCCTCAAGCGATGAGATGGATAGCGTATATTCATAGCAGCCTGTGGCACTGTTATACCCCATAGGAATATCGTTGATGATCGTGGAAGCTTTGTCCATATTTGTGATTGTCATCCTCACCTCCTCTATACCTACATCATCTATGGCGAATACTTGAAACGTAAATGTCTCTTCTAAGAACTGCTCATCTATTGGTGAATTGATACCTATGCTGGGAGCGTTATTATCCACGATTAGCATGATCTGCTCTGTCGTTTCGTGACCTGCTAGGTCTCTTGCTCTTATCTCAACGGCATGGGTGCCATCTTCAACAAGGATAGTGTCAAAAGCAGTGCTTACATCCACCCAACCTGAGCCATCAACGTTGTACATCGTGTCCATGTAGAACGTATCCTCTACTATTACGCTGAAAATCACACTGCTGTTAACAAAAGCGTTGTTTTGCGGCGAGATAATGGTAAGCTCAGGAACGGTATTGTCTATCTTGAAATTCGCTGTAGCTATGTAGGAGTCGTAACCAGAAATGTCGTAAGCGATAGCGAGGATAGAATAGTTGCCATCCTCCAGAGAGGTAGTGTCGAGTATGTATTCGTAGTGCCCTGAGGCTGCATTGTAGCCTATGGGGATGCTGTCTACTATTGTTGAGGAGGTATCGGAGCTATTGATGGTCATCCTGACCTCATCTATACCAACTACATCGTTTGCCATTATTTTGAATGTGTAAAGATCCCCTATAAATTGAGCCGACAACGGATTGATTATACTTACTGTCGGGTTGTTGTTGTCCACGATCAAGGTTAAAGTTTCTAGGGCCTCACGTCCGGAAAGATCTCTTGCTCTAATCCTTACTGTGCGCGCTCCATCAACGAAATTGCTGGTGTTCCATGTAACATTTATGTCGACCCAGCTGTTGCTATCTATCTTGTACATCACATCTCTGAGGAATGGGTCGTTGGCTGCGCATAAAAAGTTCACACTGTCGCTCACAACGCAGTTGTCCAATGGAGAGAAGACGACAAGAATGGGCAGATTATTGTCTATGTTGAAATCCACAGGGCCGGATGGAACCTTTTTCCCCACCGAATCTCTAGCATATGCGACCGCTGAATAATTACCGTCCTGCAACGCATTCGTGTCTAATATATACTCATAATATCCACTTGCGCTGTTGTAGCCTATTGTAACGTTTGAAACAACCTCTGTGGAAAGGTCATCGTTGATAATTGTTAGATCCACCCCTACCAAATCGGTGCCATCACTTTGGATCTGGAATGTAAAAATACCCTCTACGTATTGGCCATCGAGGACAGAGACTATCGCTGGAGCGCTCGGCCAGAGATTGTCCACTATTATAAACACCTTATCTGTTACTTTGTTTCCATCTGGATCGTAAACAACCATCTCGACCTGATGCGAACCTTCGGAAAGAAGGGTTGTGTCTAAAGTGAAGATGTAGCCCATATCTCCACCGCCTAGTGTAGAGGGGGTGGCACTTGATGCCAGGAACTCGTTGTCAACAAAAAGCTCCGCATAATTTCCGCTATTATCATCCTCGAAATCTCCCATGATATTTATCGTACCGCTGACTATTGAGCCGGATACAGGCCCAATGATATCCAGAGAGTTCAAATCCCAATTGTCGATGGTGTAGGCCCCTGCATCACCGCCTTCTCCTGCTGCATTCCTTGCTATGACGCTGATTATATGCGTGCCATCACTCCAAGAAGTGGTGTCAAGGAAAAACTGCCAGGTATCTGCCCCGATGCTTGACATGGTCCCCATGAGCTGTTCGCCCACGTACAACTCAATTGCGCTGACAATGCCTGTTGTTGTAGCATGAAATTCAACTGAGTTGCTCAGAGTGCTGCCTTTAACTGGAGAGGTTAATGTGATTGTAGGCGGTGTCAATGCACCATTTGCAATGTTTATGGTGATGACGTTCTTGACGGTGATGCCATCATTGTCCTGAGCCGCTATCGTCACATTGTATGTTCCATCCGGGTATGGTGTTGTATCCAAGTAGGTGTACCAGATGCCTGTGCTTGGTGATTCCCTGGTTAAAGAGATCCATGAGGTCTCGCCCTCCATCTGAAAGCCAACAAAATCTATTCCATCGAATTCATCAGGAGGTTCATCCTCGGCCTCTACCCTGAAAATATAATTCGTACCAAACACCGTGCCCCCATCTATCGGTGTTATTGGTTTAAGTGCAGGTGCGCCTGTTTGAAGGTACGCCCAGCCTATGGCGCTGAAAACACCACTTGCAGTCTCCTGGGTCTGAATCTTGTCGAGGTTTGTGGTATAGTCCCACCAGAAGTCTTGCTCACCAATTGATTGGGATTCGTCGTGATAGCGGATTAGGAAGCCTATTAGGTCTGAGGAGGTTATCCAGAGATCCCAATCTTCATCTAATAATTCCGGAGTACCGTCGACATAGGGCACTAAAAATTCAAATTCATACCTATCGTTAATATTACCTATTTCGTTCCTGTAATTCACATCCGCGTCTCCATCATCAGCATTATCAGGATTATTTGGTCCATTATAATCGTCTGCCTCCCATGTTCCTGCACCGCTTGGATCAAAAAACCCATCTATGTATGTGCCATCAGCAGATAGTTGTTGAAAATGTTCCCGTTCATCTGGTGCCGGACTTAGAATACCATTTCTTGACCCGTAGGGATCTGGGAAGGAGCCGCTCCCCTCCTCAAAATACAACCTAAGATAATCCCCAGATGTTGTTTCGTTGTCGTAAATCACCATGCCTATGTAGATATACCCTTGAACTGGGTCCTCGCAAGCATAGAGCGTAGCCCTCATCGTCTCCCCTCTGAAATTGGTCAGGATCATCCTCCTTTCGTAGCTGTTTGCCCAGGCGAAATCACCTGATATGTCGCCGTCGATTGTGGGAGAGCCTGTATTTGCATATGTAGAGTAGATGGTGAGGTCCCTCTCGACCTCGATGCCCAGCCTCAAATCTGCATAGTGACTGACATCATATGGGTCAGGCCCTGTCATATCCCAGTAATACCATGTATTGTTACCTGCATCCCATATTCTGATATAGAAACCCACCTCGTCAATACCTCCTATGTTTAAATCTGATTCTTCCCCAGGAGTATCTTCTTTTGGATCCAGGGGGATCTTAACCTCCCAGTTGAAATAATTGCCGCCTTTGTCTACATTAAAATCAAAATCATCCCAGATATCCTTAGCATCAGTATCTGAAGCATTGTCCAAGGCCCAGGCACCTGTTTCATTGTAATGGTAATCATGATACTGTCTTGTTGCGGAGCCGTTGCCCCGACATTCTATCATATTCTCCTTACCTGGATCCAACTGATCGTTGTGGGAACCATCGTAGCGCCCAGGCTCAATTCCCTCATCAAAATACAGCTGTATGCCATTGTCCTCGGAAGCATTAGGGCTGTCGTATACCACGCCTATATAAAGATAATTGTCATCATTTGCAAAGAGCAGGTAGGCGAACTTATAATCGGTGCCGTTTGTGATGTTTATTTCCCTTGCATAACCTCCGTCCCACTCATCAGTAGGAGACCCAGCCCTTGCTATTGCCCCATCCAATATTATATCAGTGCCCGCATCAGAATCAAAAAAGCTGTACAGCTGGAGTGGCTCTCCAATACCTTCATCAATATGTGCTTCTGCGTTGTCCACGAAATTAACTGACACGAACATGCCCACAATCACTGCCATTACCACGAACATCGTAATGCAGCGCCTTCTAATCTCCAAAAGACTGCTCCTTCTCCCCATGTTCTCCACCTCGTTTTATCCTCTGCTCATTCAGGAAAATGTTTTCGCATTTCGAGGTGGGACGAAATATACATTGTGGGTATTTATAAATATTGGTACGTATTCTCAAAAGTTTAGTGAGCATAGATTGAAGGGACTTATGGCTTTTTACCTTCTGTAGTTAGGGCTTCATATCTTTGAACGAAGGCTTCTCAAGAGGATGGTGGTGGTGGAGGTTGTCTCGGTTGTGTGTCTTCTCTTTGGTACTCGATGGGCTGCTGGGGTATTGTTGTGAAGGGGGCTGTTGAGAGTAAGTTCCGGGAGGAAATCCTGGTAAGCGCAAGCCTTAGGTAGAAGGATAATTACAAAGGCCGTTAACAGAAATGCCGCAAACACCTTCCTCATATACATCCCCCTTTTGCTCATCAAGATTTAGGATAGGTTTTTGGAATATATAAATCTTCGTTAGAAAAATGCTCTCCCAGACAGCTCAATGCAAAGAGGGACGGGGAAAAATTCATAAGTTCGCAACACTTTCAACACCCTCACCTGGAGAAGGACGCAAATGAAGTTCCAATTGACAAAAGAGCAGGAAATGGTCAGGAAGATGGTCAGGGAGTTTGCAGAAAACGAAATCAGACCTATCGCTGCTGAATACGATGAAACCCAGGAGTTTCCCTGGGATACGGTCAAGAAGATGGGGGAGCTGAACCTTCTCGGCCTGATATTTCCCAAGGAGTACGGCGGAGCAGGTGTGGGTTATGTCAGCTATGCTATAGCGATTGAGGAAATTTCTCGAGTTTGCGGGGCTCACGGTATCACGGTTGCGGCGCACAATTCACTTTGCTCGAATCATATATATCTCGCAGGTACGGAGGAGCAGAAGCGGGAATTTCTGGTTCCATTGGCCAAAGGCGAGAAGATAGGGGCCTGGGGCCTCACAGAGCCAGCCGCAGGCAGTGATGCTAGTGAGGTGGAAACAACTGCTGTTTTGGACGGCGACGAATGGGTTTTGAACGGCTCAAAGATCTTTATCACCCACGGCAGCGTTGGTGATATCGCCGTTGTGATCGCCGCCACAGACAAGGCCAAGAAACATAGGGGTATCAGCTCTTTCATAGTGGAGAAAGGCACACCAGGATTCTCTGCCGGAACAAAGGAGAACAAGCTGGGATTAAGGGCAAGTGACACTGCCGAGATGGTCTTTGAGGATTGCAGGATTCCAAAGGAGAACCTATTAGGCCAGTTGAACAGGGCCTTTTACGATACCATGGCTGTTTTGGACGGCGGGAGGATAAGCATAGGGGCCATGGCCCTCGGTCTTGCTCAAGGCGCTCTGGACGAGAGCATCAAGTACGCAAAGGAAAGGGAGCAGTTCGGGAGAAAGATAGCCAAGTTCCAGGCGATTCAATGGATGATAGCCAATATGGCCACTGAGGTGGAGGCAGCCAGGATGCTGGTCTACTACGCGGGGTGGCTGAAGGATCATGGCATGAAGGTCACAAAGGTATCCGCGATGGCGAAGATGTATGCCTCAGAGGTGGGAATGAGGGCGGCGACAAAGGCCATTCAGATACACGGCGGATATGGCTATACCAAGGATTATCCTGTGGAGAGGATCTTCAGGGATGTGAAATTGACTGAAATTGGGGAAGGTACTTCGGAGATTCAAAGATTGGTTATTGCAAGGCATCTAGGGCTCTAGGACCTCCACCTTGGAGTGCTTATATGAGCGCGTTAATTACTTATACATCCAATAAGATTTACAAGCATGAATGAGGCTCGAAAAAGATATCGTTTTACCATAGAGGATCGGATTCTACTTCATCTTCTAGATTTTATTAAATGGAGGGATGAGATAGAGGTCCCTCTAAATATAACCCAACTGGGAATTTCCAAGGGCGTTGGAATCAAGAAAAAGCACGTTCCAAGGTCCCTAAAGGCGATGATGGAGAAAGATCTCTTGTCCGAAAAAACCGCACACGTGACCGGCAAGCCCCAAAGGATGAAGACCTACTTTTTAACCCTGCAAGGGGAAGAAAAGGCGAGAAGGCTGAGGAATCACGTTAAGAACCTTGCGATAAAAGTTAAGGTTGGAACCAGGGATATCAAAGAGATGGAGATAAAGGACCTGGGAGAGCTACTAAAAGAAACCTATACCCTGGCCCAGGTGATCTCCTACATATCGCATGAAGGTGTATTCGATATTGAAAAAGTGAAGGATGCGAGAGAGGAAGTGCAGAGCAAAGCGAAGAGAGACGATCTCGCGATTTATAAAGAGACTCTTACCCAGGTCTGGAAAGACGGACGGATGACCAGTGATGAAAGAGATATTTTACATATCCTAAGGGATTGTCTAAACATTACCGAACAGGAACATCTTATTCTGGAGGAGGAGATACTAGAGAAAGCGGAAAAAAGCGCCGACGGCCAGGCAAAAGAGATATACCAAGTGGCACTGGAACAGGCATTGGCGGACGGCGAAATCACAGAAGATGAACGGGCTATTCTAGAAAATATAAAAAAGCGTTTCAATATAAAAGATCTGTAGAGTTACGCTTGATCGTCCTTTTCTATCTCCGTATCAGAGGGGTTCTCAAAAGCCAGGTCTTCTATAATTTTCTCTCCCAAACTTTTAAACGCATTCTCAACATTCTCGCCAGTCTTGGCGCTTGTTATGTAAAATTTTGAGTCGTAGATCGAGGCTATCCTCTCAATTTCTTTGGTATTGAATTCAAACTGGTCGTCAAGATCGCTCTTATTGGCCACGAAAACTGAAGGTACCATGCGCCACTCTGAAGATAACGAATCCACCCAGTCGTCTAAATGTTCCAGTGTTTCACCTCTGGTAAGATCGCAGACCAAAATCGCCCCTTTTGCGCCTTTTAGGTATGAGGCGTATAAAAGTTTTCTGAAGCTTATCTGTCCTAGGATGTCCCAGATTATCAGATCGATGTTGAAGTCTTTTTGTAGGTCAGGTTTTTTTATGGTAATCCTTTTCCTAGAGGTCCTTGTGCCTATCGTTGGAAGGTAGCTCTCTTTGAATATGTTCTTAACAAATCTGCGAGTGAGGCATGTCTTGCCAACTGCACCGTCGCCAAGGAGGCATACCTTTAGTGTCATATCCACAGATTTTTGCATGCCGTTTTCGCCCCCATTTCTTCATAATGTGAAGAAATCGTTTAGCATTTGCCTAATGTTCAATCTTCCATATGTGAATAGTGATATACGATATAAGATTTATTAAAGGGTTAAGCCCAAATTATCTTGAATGATAATGATATAATGAAAAATGGTCCCCACTCCCCTGTTCAAGCTTAAGATACAAATTATGGTTTTCACAGGTTTTAATTTTAGGTCCCGCCTCCCGGTGTTCGAGCTTAAGACTCAAGCATTTTTCAACATAACTCGAACACTAGGAGTCGGGGCCACGAATATAAGCAATAAAAAAATAAAGTGGTCCCGACTCCCGGATTTGAACCGGGGATCTATGGATTTCAGCTAAAGCTTCGGCAATCGGCTAGGCCGAATACGAACTACAGTCCATCGCTCTAGCCAGTCTAAGCTAAGTCGGGATTCGGATGGGTGATGGATTCCCCATGTGAGAGGCGTTATAAAGATTTTTCGTATTTTATCGGTTAATGGGAATTCATCGCTTCCTTTACTACCGAATATTTCATTGGTAATTATGAAGGTGATGATGACCCACGGCAATATGCTTATCCAAGGGACCCAATCCTTTGCATGTTGTCCTTCCATATAGTAACAGCGCAAATAATAAAAACAAAAAAGGCATACACATCAAAAAGGAAAGTTAAAAATAGACAAAGGGGGAGGACAATGGCTGAAGGTCCACCACCAGAGAACCCAGAAAACGAGACCCTAAAACCCGATTCATCCTTGGACTGCATTGGGCTGTACTGTCCCATACCCATAGCAAGGACAAGGGAGGAGATCGATAAGCTGGAGCCAGGGCAAATCCTTGAGGTGGAGGCGGATGACCCCGCTGCAGAGGAGGACATCAAACGCTGGGCAAAGCACACAGGACATGAGATTCTTATGTTCAAGAAGGAAGGAAAAATCCTACATTTTTTGATAAGGAAGACAAAATAATTGAAAAGGTGGCATGGATATGAGTGATAAGAAGATACTGTATGTTCAGACCAGTGGAACGAAAACGCCTGAGCGTCTTTACTCGCCATTCATTTTGGCACAGACCGCAAAGGCAATGGACATAGATACCGCCATCTATTTCTTGGGAATTGGGTTAACGGTTCTCAAGAAAGGTGAGGCGGAGAAGATCCAGATAGGGAGTTTTCCCTCATTAAAGGAGGTAATGAATCAGACCCTCGAGGCAGGCGTTAAGTTCTATGTTTGTGAGCAGAGCAAAGGAATGCTCGGCTGGGATGAGGCGGTCCTGATAGATGAGGCGAAAGTCGTGGGAGCTGCGACGCTGAACGACTTGGTGTTAGAATACGATGCAGTGATGTGGTTCTAAGTATTTCAACCAAAGGTAACGTTTGACGGGTGGTAAATTGAAAAGAATCTACCTTGATCATGGTGCCTCGATGCCCGTGGATGCTAGAGTGATAGAGGCAATGAAAGAGCATATTGTAGAGGATTTCGGCAACCCATCCTCACTTCACACTGAGGGTAGAATGGGCAAGAAGTTGGTAGAAGAGGCGAGAGAGAGCGTTGCTAAACTGGTAGGAGCAGAGGACAAGCAGTGCATTATATTCACATCAGGCGCAACTGAATCCAATAATATGGCCATTAGGGGCGTTGCCCACAGAAACAAGAACAAGGGCAAACACATAATCACCTCTGCTATCGAGCACATGTCCGTGATAAACCCCTGTAAAGATCTCCAAAAAGATGGTTTTAACGTCACTTTTATACCTGTGGATAAGGATGGGTTGCTCGATTCAGAGAAAATAAGAGGGGCTATCACGGATAAAACGATACTCATCACGATCATGAATGCTAATGGGGAGATAGGCACAGTGGAACCGATCAGGGAAATAGGAGAAATCGCCAGGGAGAATGACATTTATTTTCACTCTGACTGTTTCGCTGCTGCGGGAAGAATGCCCATAGATGTTGAGAAGGACATCATAGATCTCCTCACGCTCTCCTCTAATGACCTCTACGGACCCAAGGGTGTGGGGGCGCTCTACATTAAAAAAGGCGTGAAGTTCCAACCGGTCATGTACGGAGGAGGACAGGAGAGGGGATTTAGGTCAGGTACTGAGAACGTTCACGGTATAATCGGCCTGGGAAAGGCGGCTGAGATCGCCAGAGAGGAGATGGAGAGCGAGAGTAAAAGGCTGATAGGGCTGAGGGATAAACTTATCGAAGGCGTGCTGGGAAATGTTGACGAAGCGTACCTCACAGGCCATAGAACTAAAAGACTTCCTCATCATGTCAGCTTCAGATTCAGCTATATCGAGGGGGAGAGCATAATACTGAACCTCGATATGGAAGGTATAAGCGCCTCCACAGGCTCGGCATGCTCATCCAAGACTCTTGAGCCTTCCCATGTTCTAATTGCACTTGGATTGAAACATGAGGAGGCTCACGGCTCGCTGGTGCTCACTTTGGGCCGCAGTAACAACGAGGATGATGTTGAGCAGGTGCTGGAGATCGTACCCAATGTTGTGCAGAGATTGAGGGAGATGTCGCCGTTGTATAAGGAGAAATAGGAGGTAATAGCCATGGAATGGAAATGTTCGGACTGTGGGTATCAACTTACTGCTGATAACCCACCTGAGAAATGCCCAAGTTGTGGACATAAATGTGAATTTGTGAACGTCACCTGTTACATTCCTGAGTGTGAAGGTGAGGGTGCAGATAAAAGGCTGTAATGCCATTACCCGATTACTGAGGTAACATCTTCAATGTGCCTTGGAAATACGGAAAATCATGGAATATGGGCGATAACTTGGGGGTAATATGATGGAGCAAGAAAGCTTGGAGATCCTTCAAAAGGCAATAGAAATTGAGGTGTTTGGAAGCTATTACTACACCAAACTGAGGAATGCGGTTGAAAGCAAGGAAGGTAATGCCCTGCTGTCATACCTTGCGGAAGCAGAAAATGAGCATCAAGAACGATTGGAGGGGGTGCTCGATCGGTTCGGTGGAGAGGCAAAAAAAACGGAGATAGACACCCTGATAGCGGAAATCCTCATGGAAGAGGGGACAAAAAAGATATTCAGAGATCTTATGGAAAAGAGCAAATTGGATAAAATGGATGCAATTGAGGCGGTTAAGTTGGGTATCAGCGTGGAGAACAGATCTATCAGTTTTTATGCTGAGAACGCAAAAAGATCGTTCGAACCTGAGATGGTAGAGCTTTTCAAGGAGCTTACAAGCATGGAACGGGAGCATCTGGAGATTCTTCAGGAGAACCTTCGCAATTTGAAGGACGAGGGAATCTGGTATGGTTATGTTCCCATACTTGAGGGATAGAAGAACTGAGGGGCCTTTCGAATGCTGATATCGCCTATTGCTTGAAGGAGAGCTGGATTGATGTTGAAGGTGCTAGGGATCATGGGCAGCCCCAGGTACGGCGGTAACACAGATTTGTTGCTTGACAGTGCCCTGAAGGGTGCAGAAGATGACGGAGTGGAAACAGAGAAAATAAGGCTCTGTGACCTCAGGATATCACCGTGCAAGGCGTGTCATGGCTGCGATAAGACCGGTGAATGCATTCAAAAGGACGATATGCAGTCGATCTATCCAAAACTGATCGAAGCAGATAGGCTATTCCTATCTTCGCCCATCTTCTTCATGGGCATCTCAGCCCAAACCAAGGCCATGATAGACAGATGCCAGTGCATTTGGATTAGGAGATACAGGCTCAATCTGACCATCGGAAAGGGCAGAGAGTTCAGAAAAGGATTTTTTTTGTCTGTGGGCGGCTCTGGAGATCCTGGGAATTTCATTGGAGCTGTAAAAACCGTTAAGGCCTTCTTTGCAACACTGGATTTCACATATGAGAAGGAGCTACTGATCGCAGGTGTTGATGAGAAAGGCGCCATAGCCAGGCGTCCCACTGCTTTGGATGATGCAATGAAACTGGGCCGGGAAATGGTTTCAGTATAGATTAGCTTGCCTTACATCGCTACTCATGTAGTATTGATAATGGATGTTTTATCCATTTACCCTAACCTGTTTCAATATCCTTCATAAATTGATTGTTTTGATTACGGTCTCTCCGTTTATACCTTAAAAGTTCGTTTTATCAGGTTTTAACCCCCAATTTTACCGAAAAGAGCTCCAGATTTCTATTGGGAAGAGATATATATGTTTAAATATTTCAGTCGATGTATACTAGGCTCCGAAAGATGATGAGAAAGCTATAAATTGAGGTTAAAATTCAATAAAGGTAATTTTGTGAGAGTTAGGGATAAGTTGATGAAGAACACCATGTTCAACTATGGTATTCGCCTTTGGAGTTTTATCCTCACCTTTATATTGATGCCGATAATAGTATACTATGTCGGTTTGGAGGAGTACGGGATTTATTTATTGGTCACCGCATTTACCGGTTACTTTGGATTGTTAGATTTAGGCATTGGTACATCTCTGGTGAAATTTGTTGCCGAATACCAAGCAAAAGGGGAGAAGGAGAAGGTCAACGAAGTTGTGAATACAGCCTTTTTTATCTTTCTCAAGGTTGGAATAGTGGGGGCAATAGGATTATTTATAGTGGGAACTTTTTTTATAGATTTTTTTAAAATTGAAGCTGAGCTATTATGGAAGGCGAGAATTATAATATATATCCTAGCTATTGTTTTTATCACCTCATTTTCATTGGGAGTTTTCAGAGATATTTTGAGGGGCATGCAGAGATACGATATTTTAGCATACATTTCCCTTGTCATGTCATTGGTAAACGCTGGTGTTACCATAGTGG
>CBDUXN010000109.1:0-11912 GCA_965371185.1 uncultured Thermoplasmata archaeon | reverse complement strand
CTTTCAATTACGAAAATTTTTCGGTGCTTCTGTGCCGAAAGGGTGACATGTTACGTATTATTAATATCACCAGACTTCCTTTAAATTGCTTCGCCATGGATGTCCTCCTTTATTTTGCCCCTTTAAGAGGGTATAGATATTTAATTTTAACTGATGGTTTTGGTGCATAATGGGTCCGTTTTATCAATTGAAATTCACAGTATTGCAGGACTCGAAGATTTAATATTAAGTATGATAGTTACCTCTTTCCACATTACCGTTAGATATGAGGAAGTTCACTAACGAAAATATCGGATTATATTATGGAAATTGTACTCGCTCAATTTGGATATTCAAGCTCACTCTTCAGTACTTTTTCAGGGATTACACAAACGCTCCTCTCTTCCCCTCCTCAACCCTCCCGAGCTTCTTTATCTTCTTCACGAACATGTCGACCATCTTGGGTAAAACCTTGAAGGTGGGGAGCAGCATTGGTAAAAACTGAAGTCTATCCTTTTCTATGCCCAGCTCTTCCATCTTGGCTCTGTATTTCTCGATTCGTTCCTCGATCAATCCTGACAGTTCCCCCCCTTCCTCATCAGAAAGCAACACACCATCTGCCCCTTTTGAGAAGGCAAAGAGAACATGCTCCAAGCCGATCCTCCCCGCCGTGGGGACCCTTATTATCCTGATCTCAGATGGATAAGACATTCTGGCTGTGCCAGCGGAGTCTGCCGCTGTGTATGCGAGTTTATCACCAAAGAAGCCGATTATCACGGGCTGCGAGCCTTCCTTCTTTCCTTCCAAAATACCTGAAATTTCTGCCATGATCTGGGAATCTTTATAATGCCACATTTCCAATGCATGAAATTCGCATTCAGGTATGCACGCTCCGCAGCCTATGCAGGTGAAGGAGTCGATGGCGATTTCGGGTTCCAACGTTATCGCGGTCACGGGGCATACAGGAACGCACTTTCCGCATTTGGTGCAGTTTTCCTCGATAATAAATGCCTTAACAGGGTCCATAATCATGGTGCCGTCTCCGATAAACTCGATAGCCTTGGCCGCTGCGCTGTTGGCATCTGTTACGCACTCGTGAATGTCCTTAGGGCCGAGGGCGCAGCCTGCTGCGAATATTCCTGCACGATGTGTGCTTACAGGGTCTAACTTGGGATGCTTTTCAGCTACGAAGTTGTCCTCACCAAGCGGTATCTTCAACACTTTAGCCAATTCATCGCTGCTTTTGCTGGGCAGTATCGCAGGGCAGAGCACCACCATATCGAACTCATTATCAAGAATTTCACCGGCTGCGACATCCTCAGCCCTGACGATCAAACCCCCTTCATCAGAAGTTATGACTTCTGCACCTCTGCTCTTTACATAATTCACTTTGTATTCATCCTGAGATCTCATGTAGAATCCCTCACATCCCCGGGTTGAAGTTCGAATGTCTAGGTAATAGATCCAGACAGCCATATATTTGAAATACTCTCGTAACTGAATAGAATGTTTAATCGCATAAGTGCAACCTACCTTGCAGCAGTGTGCAACGCCGCGGTTCACATCTCTTGAACCTACGCATAACAGGTACGCGATATTCTTCACCCGTTTACCGTTGCTTTTTCTCTTCAACACCTTTCCTTCCCCAGCCTCGTTGATAAACAGTCTCTCCATCTGTAAAGCCGTGATGACATCAGGGTGCTCGTAATTGTACTCTGGAAGTGCCGAGGGGTCAAAAAGCTCAAACCCTGTCGCTGCGATGATCACACCCACATCAAGCTCGATGGTCTTATTCTTGTCTTCTAAATCAACGGCATCGACTGGACATGCCTCCACACATGACCCACATTCGCTACAGTTCTCAAAATCTATTGCGTAGGAAGAGGGCACAGCCTGAGGGAATGGAACGTAAATAGCCTTACGGGAATAAAGTCCTTCCTCGAATTCATGCTCCACTTCAACTGGACATTCCTCAGCGCACTTGCCGCAGTTCAGACAGATTTCAGCATCCACACCTCTGGGCCTCTGTTCGATTTTAACATTAAAATTGCCTGCTGTGCCGTTGACCTGGGTAACCCTGGAGCAGGTCAGAAGTTTTATCTTTGGATGTATGCTTATATCGGCCATTTTTGGCGCAAGTATGCAGGGGGAGCAGTCCAGGGTTGGATAGGTTTTGCTCAGCTGGGCCATGTGACCGCCGATACTGGCCTCCTTCTCAGCAAGCCATACTTCATAGCCGCTGTTTGCTAGTTGTAATGCAGAAGTGATGCCTGCTATGCCACCGCCTATTATGAGAACATTCTTTTTAATGTCCATCTTCTTTGGTTCCAGTGGTTCGAGCTCCCTGGCCCTTTGAATCCCCCCTCGAATCAAATCCAATGCCTTTTCAGTTGCCTTTTCCCTGTTATCATGAACCCAAGAGCATTGCTCCCTGATGTTCACACGTTCGACAAGATATGGATTCAACCCCGCCTCTTCTGCTACCCCTTTGAAAAGAGCCTCATGCATATGCGGCGAGCAGGCAGCCACAACGATAGTGTTCAATTTTTTTTCTTTAATTGCCTCCTTTATAGATTCTAAATTGGGTTTCGAGCATGTGAACTGTGTGACCTCTACATGAACCAGATCATCTACGTTCTCCATATATCCTTGGAGCTCATCCATGCTTACGATCTGAGAGATGTTGCCTCCACAGCCGCAAATGAACAGGCCTATCCTCTTTTCCTCCGGCATAATACCTCATCCCAAACTGTGTTCATATCTTTTTTGGTGTCGCGCCCGAATCGATTTCCATCATGAACCTTGGCGGTATCTCCGCCTCCTCGTAATCCTTGCCCTTTTCCCCTGGCTTATCGGTTTCCACGGTTTTTTCTGGAGCATGGAGCGATATACCGATCATTTCGCCTTCGATTGCGAAATTCTTATCGATTATCGCCATTCCGTTCTGCAGGCCTTCCACCAGGACACAGCTCGTCACAGTGCCTATACCCTCACCTTTTGCGTTATATACCCTGTATCCAGGCCTCACAGCTCTAATACCCTTAGACAGCATCCTGAACCTCACCACAGCCCTATTGGCTTCCAGATGCCTTTTCAGTAACACCTCTCTACCTATAAAGAAGGGCTTGTGGAACTTCACAAATGAACCGTACCCTGCTTCGATTGGATTGATATCATGTTCCCCAGCGAGCTCGTGACCATATAATGGAAATCCAGCCTCCGTCCTAGTGGAGTCTCTTGCTCCGAGCCCGCATGGTTTGATTCCATAGTCTTTGCCTCTCTCGAGGAGGAGGGCCCATAGCTTTGGGGCATCATCAGGATGAAGATACAGCTCGAATCCGACTTCCTCACCTGTGTATCCTGTCCTTGAAACCATTACTTCCATGTCACCCCATTTTACGTGGATGAACTCCTGTCTCTTGAGTCTGGCCAGCTCTGAACCTGTGGCTTCGTCTGAACATACCTGTAAAATCCTGAGAGATTTGGGGCCTTGCAGGCTGAGGTCAACCTTCATATCCTTTCCGGATGATTTGTCCTTCAAATCCCGGATTGTCAATGTTCCTTCGATCTCCATCTCTGGATTGTTCTTGTCGATAAGATACCGTTTTGAATGAGCAGCCTCAAGCCAGGCTTTGATCTTATCGTTGTTCACGGCATTGACGACCATCATGTACCTGTTCTTCTCAAGACGATAAATAAAGACATCATCCAAAACATTTCCTTCCGGATCCAGAATGTAGGAGTAATGGGACTGCCCTGGTCTCAGCCAAGGTACATAGTTGGATGCGACATGATCCAGGAATCGTGTGGCATGCTTCCCAGAGAGTTCAAATATGCCCATATGTGATACATCGAAGATACCCGCCGTTTCCCGGACAGCCCTATGCTCGTCACTGGTCTTGGTATACCATAATGGCATCTCCCAGCCTGCAAAAGGTGTGATTTTCTTTGTCAATTTCAAATGCTCTTCATGCAGACAGCTTCTCTTCAGAGGTTTTTCTTCCAGGGCATATTTATATATCTCCTTTTCCCCACCCTTCTTCGGGATTCCTCGGATTATTTGTCTTTGACCAACGAAGTAGGATTTCTTAAGATCAAAGAACGATTCTTGACTATTATACAGGGAAGGACCGTCTAACTCTTCCTGGGCTTCACAGACTGGAAGACCACATTCGGTTCTTATCATTTGTCTTGCTTGAAAACCAGATGGTTTGATCCCATATTCTTTACCAACTTTTAGTAGGGTGTCCCAGATTTTTGGTACACTGGATGGGCTCGTAAAAAGATCATATCCTTCAAAATCTCCGTGGACCTCGCAGGAAATCAGCACATCTTCATCCCCAATCTTAGCCTCTACGAAGTTCGATGGCTCAAGGGCCTCAACTTCAGGAATTTATTCACTCAGCATCTCTTTTACTTTCGGGCCTATCAGAGCCAATGCAGTTCTTCGTTCTTTTTCTTCAACCTCACCCAAATCCCTGACGATAACAGGACCCTCAACCTTTGCGAACACATCATCATTGTCGAATGAAACATAGCCATCGGATAATGCTCGAAGCCATGTTTTTATCCTGTCTTTGTTTGCACCATTGGTCACGAGAACGTATCTACTCCTTCCATCCCTCTCATGCCCTAATCGAAGGATATGAACCTCCCCCATTGATTTTGAATCCTTATACAAGATGAAAGCCCGTGTGCCCATGCCAGGCATCAGATTGCTGATATTCTTGGTTTGTATCTGCTGCAGAAAAGGCATCACTCTATCAGTATCGCCGGATATCTCGAGAATTCCCACATCCCACATATCGAACAGCGCAACGCTTTGTTTTGCCGCTTCAAATTCTGCTTTTAGATCTCCGTAGTGTATGGGCATATTATTTCCATTATGCTCTTTGAATACCGCGTTCAAAGCCTCATGCTCCGCCTTCAGAGGAGAATCGATCCTCCTCCCATTGCGGAGGGAATAATAATGTGGATAATCGCTTGTTAAGCTCACTTCCTCCCTTGCAAGATTTCTCTCAAGCTCTTCTACTTCCTTTTTTACCTCTTCCATCAGATCGAAATCGATTTTTCCTCTACCTATTTCCCCTGTGCCGCCCAGGTATTTGAAGGGATGAATATTGGTTAATACCTTATGAACCAACTCGGCTACCTTCTCCATCTCCTTCCTGCCCATTCCCCGTTGGGTTGCCCATGTGGTCCCCAACCTTATTGCGGTAGGGTGAACCGGGTTATCATCACCTGCGATCGCGTTTTTGTTGCAAGTCAACCCGCAGGAATCGAGTATGCGAGATACTATCTCACCTGTCAACTGAAATCCGGTCTTTGTCTTTATGCCCTTTAAGTCGATTAAGACCATATGTGTGTTCGTGCCACCGTAAGCGAGCTTAAGTCCAAGCCCTTCCAAGGCATCTGCAAGATGTTTGGCGTTCTCTACGATTTTTCTCTGCAGTAACTTGAACTCATCACTCTGGGCAATTTTAAAGCAAACAGCCTTTGCTGCGATGTTGCAGATGTGAGGGCCGCCCTGCTCTCCAGGGAAAACGGCTGTTTCGATCATCCTGGCCTTTTCCTCATCCGTTGTGATAATCACGGCACCTCTCGGACCGCACATGGTTTTGTGGGTTGTGAACATCGTAACATCGGCTATCCCCACAGGATTCGAGACCATCCCAGCAGACACAAGGCCAGCCGTATGGGCGATGTCTGCATGAAGTGCACAACCACCTTCCACTGAATCAGCTATATCCCTGAGCTTCTTCCAGTCTATGTCCCAAGGGTACGCACTGTAGCCTGCTATGATCATCTTGGGTTGATGCTCCAGGGCAAGCTTCTTTAATGACTCGTAGTCGAGTTTTCCCGTGGTTTTGTCCATTGTGTACGGGATGATGTTGTAGAATTTGCCTGATCGGTTCGCTTCGCTGCCATGTGTCAGGTGACCGCCGCAATCCAGGGCCATGCCCATGACCGTATCGCCTTGCTCGAGAAAGGCTTCATAAACCGCGTTGTTTGCAGCCGCGCCAGATAAGGGCTGTAAGTTCACGAATATCCTGTCCGCCGGTACATCCTCAGAGGTGAACAGCTCCGCGCATCTTTTCTGCGCCAGAGCCTCGATGAAATTGACGTAGTCAACGCCTTTGTAATATCTTCTGTCCGCATACCTCCTGTGAAATGAAAGCTGTCTTTCGTAATCCAAGAGTTCGTCCCTCTCATCCCTTATGAATCTCATATGAGGATAGCCCTCTGCATAGAGGTTGGTATATACCGAGGCCAAGGCCTCCTTCACAGGTTTCGGGCAGATGCTCTCGGAAGCGATGAGCATGATCTTCCTGGCCTGCCGCTCCTCCTCGAGTTTGATCAGATGATCTGTATCTGGATCTATCTCTGACAGCTCCTCTCTAAAGAAGAAATTTAAAGGTTCTTTTTCGTTCATCTAAAGCACCCCATTTTTGTAAAATTTGCGGATCTTTTTACCAAGCCACGATACCAAATATCTGGTACAAATAGTTTTTTACATGGGGGTTTTGGATATTAAATTAACCCCTCCGCTGAGCCTCCTTCCACCTCTACCCCCTCTACCCCTTAATCATACTTGCCATAATTGTTTAGAGGATGGCATACCATTTTAAATAAGGTAATAATCATATGGATTGACATACCCAAGAGGTGGAAAGAATTGAAAATCCTCGTCCATATATGCTGCGCTCCCTGCTTTACATACCCTCACAAACATCTAATCGGAGAAGGACATGAGGTAACAGGGTTTTTCTGCAATCCAAACATCCATCCGTATACTGAGTATAGAGCCAGGCTTCATGCGCTGCAGAGGTACACAGCCCTAAGACCTGTAGAGATCATCTACAAGGACGAGTATCCCTTGGAGGAGTTTCTCCGCGGCCAATTGAAGGCCATGGATGAGGGCAAGAAACGATGTGAATTCTGCTTTGAAAGGAGGCTTGGAGAGACGGCGAAGATTGCCAAGGATGGAGGCTACGACGCATTCACGACCACACTTTTAGAATCCAAGCATCAGCCGCATGAATTGATAAAAGACATAGCAGATAAGTGTGCGAACAAGCACGACACGAAGTTCTTTTACGAGGACTTTCGATGCGGATGGAAGGAGTCAATACGAATATCAAATGAACTGGAATTGTACAGGCAAAAATACTGCGGCTGCATTTTCAGCGAGATGGAGCGCTATAATCGAATGCGGAAAAAAACAGAGCGTAAGTCTTAAGAATCTACTGCGAAAATGTCTCGCCCTTCTCGTAGTTCTCGCTTATATGCTTTATCAAGTTCTCTCTGTTTCGCCTGATATGGGATTCGAACCACACCTTGACCACATCAGCCAGGACCTTGTGGACTTTATCGAAGGATAAGGAATTCAACGTCGAATCGTAAAGAACCCGCTGGGTGAAAATTCTCTTCCAACCTGAGTACTTGTAGTAGTGCTCTCCCTCACAGTATTCGAATACCAATCTGATATGGCTCGCCTTGGCTGTATTGTAATACCAAGCTTTCAATGAATCCCCTACTCTGCCCTGATCATGTGTTCTGTCTATGAGTTGAATCATGTTGACGCTTGCAAAATGGAAATTCGGTTTGAACTTCCAAGGCTCAGGAAAATCTTCAAACTGAGCAAAAGCACTGTGGCTAGGTTCCATAGTGAAATGCACGCCCTCTTTGTTGAACCTGATCCAAATCTTCCAGAAATCATCAATCAAGGTTTTGTTTATATCCTCTTTTATTGCGTTCTGTTCATCGACATCACTCAGGATTTCCTCCGTCCTTTTTTCCAGTTCTTTATCGAGAGCTGCAAACCAATCTTCCGCCATAGTATCACTTCAGGAGGTGTATGAATTACGAACTTAAAAAGATTGTTATTAAAAGGCTGAGCCGGAAATAGATAAAGTTTATGATAGATATTCACACGCACATATGATTTATATTATATGACAATAAGTCCACCTAAAAGTATAAATATTTTGCCATCATTATACAAATGTATCAAAATAATCGTGAGGTATTGGAAATGACAGTGGCAAGTGAATTGATCGACAGCATTCTAGAATCTGACGGCGCTTTCAGGGAAACCCTGAAAAGAATCTTGAAAACCGATCTAGGCATGAGCATCCCAGAGTTCAGTAAAACATCGGGCATATCCCAAAGCACGATCTATAAAATTATTTCAGAAAACAGGGAGCCTAATCTTAGAACGCTGAGGCAGATCATAGCTGCGATAAGAAAGATCGAGGGGCTGCAAATGGAGTCTTTTATCGCCGTTATTGTGGCTAGGTCTGTATTGAACAGGATAGAGGAAAGGAAGATGAAGATTGGCGGTAAGGAGACCCCGATACGGGAGTACCCAGCGAACTCCATGGAGGAAACGATAATCGCTTCCATAAAAGCCGAGAGGGATGGTGCTGTGGCAGTTGTATGTGCGCCCATAGTGAGTTCAACCGTAGATAAAATTCTAAGGATACCTGTCGTTACGATAATGCCAAAAGACAGCGTTATTGAGGCGATAAAGCTTGCCGCGAAAAAAACACGTTTTTAGTTCTTTCTAGCCCTCTCCAGCTTCAATGTTTTCGTGACTTCCTCCTCGAGTTCCTGGAGAACATCGTGCCTGATCCTTGCGAACTCTTCGCTGGTCCTGTCCCTTGGGCGGGGCAAGTTAACAGGCATTATCTTTTTCACGGTGCCTGGCCTGGCGGTTAGCACAACTATTTTATCGGCCAGGTATACCGCCTCGTCAACGGAGTGCGTGACGAAGATCACCGTTATCTTCGTTTTCTCCCAGATTCTGAGCAGTTCCTTCTGCATGATGTTCCTGGTCTGGGCATCCAGTGAACCAAAGGGCTCGTCCATCAGGAGCACGTCAGGTTCATTTGCCAATGCCCGAGCGATGCCAACGCGTTGTTTCATTCCTCCTGAGAGCTCATGCGGATAGGCATCCTCGAACCCCTCCAAATTCACGAGGTCTATGTAATCCTCGGCCTTCTTCCTTCTCTCAGCCCTGGGAACACCCTTTATCTCCAATCCAAATTCCACGTTCTTTATCACGGTTCTCCAGGGAAAGAGCGAGAACTCCTGAAAAACCATGCCCCTATCCGGTCCGGGGCCAGTTACCAATTTTCCGTCCTCGAAAACCTCTCCACTTGTGGGCTGCTCAAGACCAGCGATAAGCCTGAGCACTGTTGTCTTACCGCAGCCTGACGGCCCGAGTAGGCAGACGAACTCGTCATCCCCTACTATTAGATTGAGCTCCTCAACTGCTATGAGTTCCTCAAAGGATTTGCTCACTTTTTTTAGGGTTACCCTGTCCATCTTTTCCTACTCCTGCCATTTGACCAGGCGTCTTTCGATCCTCTGAATTACGAAGTTCATGAGCCAACCTATTAAGCCAATAAATAGCATACCTGCCACCATGTGGTCATAGTAGCTGTAGTCAGCGTACATCGACAATACATAGTAGCCTAGGCCTTCTCCCGCCGTCAATCCCACAATCTCTGCGGCGACAATACTCATCCATCCTATGCCCAAACCGATCCTCATTCCAGTCACTATGGAGGGCATGCTGCCTGGTATTATCACCTTTCTGAAGATGTTAACCTTATTTGCCCCCAAGGTCTTAGCAGCCTCTACCAGTTCCTCATCCACAGCTTTGACTCCATTAACTGTGCTGAGTATGATTGGAAACACCACGCCAATGAATACTATGAAATAGCCTACGTTGTATGTAAATATCAGCAAACCGACACCGATCCATGCCAGGGGAGGTATGGGTCTGATGAGCTCAACAATCGGCCCTCCGATATCTGAGGCATAACTTGACCTGCCCATTATCAAACCTGACGGAATTCCTATCAAAGCCGCAAGGGTGAAACCTATCAATACACGACCGATGCTTGCACCTGCATGGAATAAGATGCTTGGCTTATATCTTAAATCAGATGGATCTGAGGGAGTTAGAGATTCAACAAATGCGTTCCAGGTCTCAAGGGGAGTGGGAAGTTGATGCACCCTGTGCTCCATTAAGAACTGATTACCACCATTGGCTGCCTCAACTAAAATATACCATATTAGGATAATATCAACAACAGCCAATATTTTAATCAGCAGATGGTCCCAATTCTTTTGGAGGTAGGTACTGCTCCGTCTGGGGAACGAAGCGATCAGCTCTATAATGCTTGATATTACCTTCCCGAGGATTCCCTTGGAGGCGGTCATTACCTTAGACTTCCTGGACCTTTGCGCCATCCTGCTCTGCAGCTGTCAGTACCAAGAAATGCTGCACTGTCCCAGATCCGGGATAAGCCAAGGTTTTTCCTTCCAGATCCTTCATGGAGTCCACCTCAAGCCCAGACCTGATAACGATAGCGCTGCCATCATAGTTGACACCTGCTATGATCTTTATCGTGGCCTCCAGATAGTGTGGACTGTTCGCAGTGAAGTCGTTTTCGTTGATCCCGAATATCATGGCAGGTGCAGTTCCAAGGTAGCCCACATCGATTTCTCCTAACTTGAACCCCTCCTTCATCTCATAGCCACCGTTCTGGAATTCTCTTGGATATTGTGGGGATGAGGATTCCTTTACAATGACGTTAACATCCTCAAACCATCCTTCATCCCAGGCAACCCAGAACGCCAGTTGATGCAAATCAGCTGTCAGATATCCGAATCTGATCTCAACTGGTTCATCAAGACTTATCTCCTCCGAGGTATTTAAAGCGTGGTTCATGGCCCAGGTGATGTACTGATTGTCCAAGACGTCATCAACATAAACGTCAGTATTGCTATAACCCGAGTCAGACCACCTGTCTTCATTGAATATTTCGTAATCCTCCAATTTCTGGGCATAGGTTTTAATGCCGTCAACCCCTATAGCATAATCAAAATCGATGTTGAGCAAGGCATATTCTATTATATCCTCGTTCCTCCCAGTAAAGGACATAGCATGGTTGATGAGATTAGTGTGGTTAGCTGAGTCGGAAGACTTCGCCTCGTTGATCCATTCCGTGGTCTTCATGTGAACCCATGCAATTCTCTTCATTATCTCATCGGCATTTGATACGGAGTCATACCAATCATAGTCCGCAGCCAGAACACAGCAAGGATGGTGGGACCAGATTTCGCTGCTGTTCTTATATGTGTAACCATAACCCTCTACTATGGCATTCGCGTTCCAAGGCTCCCAGCCTATCATGGCATCTATGGTTCCAGACTGCATGCCGTCTATCATGGCCTGTCCGCCGTTCTTGACGAGTTTTATCCTTTTTACTTCGCCCTCGTCGCTCTCAAAGCAACCCGAAGAAAGCATGGCAGCGATCACGATCAATCCAATTGCCATCACTATCCCAATCTTATTTTTGAAGGTCTTCATACATATCACCAAATTTGATATACCAACCGCCTTATTTAATAATTTTCCAATTTAATCGATTTATTTTTCCTTTTTCTATAATAATGTGGCATTTATTATACTTTTATACATCCTAATTTCCAAATATCTCCTTATCAGAAGCAAACCTACCTCATAATTCTGATGTTAAGGAATCACCATATGAAGGATTTATATACGCCTATTTGCTTTCAGTCGACAGTACCAGAAAGTTCCCGGAACGCAGGTGTAGTCTAGTCTGGTTAGGACGTTGGCCTTCCAAGATCATCTCTTTTGAATGACAAGGGGGATATCATAGCAAGCCAACAACTCGGGTTCGAATCCCGGCACCTGCATTCAATTGTTGTTTAAGTGATATATGATTTAATTAATGGATTTGAACTGAAGAGGAAAGGAGATTAAGGGCAAATATCATTACCTTTCCTCGCGGGTTCGGAAATCCCGGCACATGCACTTAGATCCCTCTCATATCCATCTATATATAAATGAAATGTATTGATGATAAATTGGAAGGTGCAATCAATGACCT
>CBDUXN010000108.1:0-11959 GCA_965371185.1 uncultured Thermoplasmata archaeon | reverse complement strand
AAAGGAGCGGATTTTAAATCCTAAAAAAATCTACCCTGTGGATAATGGACTTTTAATTGAAAAAAATCAACTCGGAAAACTCATGGAATCTTGCATAATCCAACATATAAGACGAGAAACACATGATATATTCTACTGGAAAGATGAAAGAGGAAGGGAGGTGGATATATTTCTCCCTGGTAATAAGATGGCTATTCAAGTTGTCTATTCTCTCACAGAGGAAAATCTTAAAAGAGAGGAGAAATCTCTGGAATCTGCCAAAAAGAAGTTCAAGGCAAAACCATTGATAGTATACCTTCATTCTGATGTCGAATCAAAGTATCCTTCCATTAGAGCTCCCAATTTTTTGGAGAACCTAGAAGAAATGTTTTTAATTTCAAAACGAAAGAAGAAAAAGAGACCGTAATTCAAAAGTTACAAGTCCATATACCGGATCTCGAAAGGAAATAGAGGTTGGCTGGCCAGGGTGATTTCCAATTTTCGGCAGATGGGTTGGTTATCAATGGGGTTCGGTTTAGTCTTGTGGGCCCAGAGTGGAGGTGGATGAGAGGTCAGGAACCTGGGGATTCTTTTTTACGGGGTGGCCTATTTTCGGAGGTCGGGGTTGAGGTGAGGAGGGGTTAAAGTTTAAGATAATAAGAATATTAAATTCTTAATAAACATTAACGAGGTAATACAAATCAAATTTTCGGACATCGTGAAACGTATGTTTTTTTTACATATCAACTTTTGGTTAATATCAACTCATAACTTGCCCTTTTTATTCTTTCCAATGCTCCTCACAACTGGATTTTTCTTGTTAACGTTGAACACGGTAAAGTCTGCCCCGTGCCGGTCAGATTCGATCTTGAGTCTTATCAGGTCTCTATCCACCAGCTGGCTGAATATATCTTTTCTCTCAAGGTGACTCTTCTCTGGTAGGGCCTTGGCTAGCTTGTCAACCAGAAAGCCGCTGAGCCTCACGCTACCGAATTTTGGTCCATACTCCTCTTCAGCCGTAATGGCCGCTCTCAAAGCCTTCTTGGAGTTCTCATCAAGTTCGGGTCCAGTGGTTTTTTTTCTGGGCTTCCTGGCCCTAGCCTTCTTTTTGGTATCCTTGTCAGTTACGATCTCGTTGGTGTCCGGGTTAATGAACCAGTAGTTGTTCTTACCCACCAGCATCTTAATGTCTCCTGACAGGCAGCGCTCGAAGGAGCAGAACAGGATCCTCTTGCCCTTCTCATGCACCCGCTGTGCCACGGGCAGGTAGTCCCTGTCCCCTGCTAGAACGATGAGCACATCGATATCGGGCCTGGTGAGCATGATCTCTTGGAGGCGTAGAGAGAGCTCGATATCCGCGCTGTTCTTACCCACAGTGGATTTGATATGCGCCACCCTAACTCCCATAGTATACAGTTCATTGGGCACGTCCGGATACATGGACCAGTCCGCAATTGCCTCCCTGATAATAGGCGTCAGCCCAAGCTCGTTCTCCACATGTAAAAGCGCATTGCCTATGATAATGATGGTCTTTCCCTGACCCTTGGACCTTGAGTAGCCGTAATCGTTGACTAGTGAGACGTAGATGTTATCGAAATCTATAAACAATGCTGCTAATCCCTGTTCCATCATCCTATCACTCTTCAAACCAGAGAATAAGTTAGGGGTTACTTAAGGTTTAAGTCTGGGGTATTGCGGGGAAAAATGAATTGTAGGGCTACCGCATTTTGGACAAGCCTCACCTGCTGGATTTTGTAATATGCCAGTGCCGGGAAGTGAGCGGATTTTCTGTCGGGGTGTCCAATTTTCGGCAGATGGTTTGGTTTTGGGGGCTTATCCGCAAAGATATAAATTTCCTTTGGGGTAAACTCGCTCTTCTAATTTTCGAGTATGCTTTGGTGTATCGGCTATAGAAGCAAGGGATGGGGGGTAATAAATAAAAATTGATTTTGATTAAGATTGTAATATTATTCTATCGAAGATAATAATGATTGTTTTTCTCTTCAATAATTTTTAAACGGTTCATTTCATTTAATACTTTCCTTACAAATTCACTATCCTCTTCTTCGAGAGCCTTTTTTGTGTCATCGAATGAAAAGGAACCACTTTCCCATCTCATCAATATTACCCCAATTGCTTGTGCGATCTCAGCCTCATCCTTAAGCTCTGTCTTCAAAGGAGATGGAATCCCATACATTTCCTCCAATTCCATTAAACGTAAATAGAGACGACCGATCCATTTCCAATATTCCGGTTGTGCTCTCACCTCATCTTTGATTATATTCCATTGAATTTCTTTTCCTGCCATGGTCGCCATATCAGCGAGGTCGGCCGGTCGGTTGGTGATGGCCTTAAATAGAAAGATATCTTCAAGGGAAGCCACATACAATTTGAACCTCTCAATATCATACTTATTTTGCGCCCTCCTTTTCATTCCTTCGGAAAAGGTAAGAGCATCGCAAACTTTCACAACGAATACATCGAAACGTATTCCCTCTTCCCCTTCGAGTACACATCTCGCTTCCAAATCCCTATATTCATCTTGTAAGTTGCCAACCTCTTGGAATCCAATCCTTTGAGCGGTTTCAATAAAGGCTTGAGCATCATTTTGATTTGAAAAAACAATATCGATATCCTTCGTTGCCAGCTTTGCACCATGGAAAATCATAGATAATCCACCAATAAGGAATGCTTCTATCGATATATTGAGTTGTTTCGCAATCTCATCTAATGCTTTAATAAGCATGTCCTTTTGGAACTTTTTTCTATCCGCCATTTCGGATAATCTCCTTTAATCTTTTTTTCAAACCGTATTTTATAGAATAATCAATAAGTAATCTTTCATCTATTTTTCCCATTTTCATAGCTTCATTTATCATTCGATGGATCCTTGGGTTATCTGGATTTATTAAATAACTTTGTATTAAAGCTTCCTCCTCAGAAACCGTTTTCTGTATAGGATTATAGAAATAGTAATCTTTGCTTGCTATAATCTCATAATTTAATTCTCGAAGTCTGGTGGTAGCAGCTGAATTGAATCTATTATCTTCTACTGGATGCTCTGTGGAGAACATATGTTCATCACGCCAGTGCCAAATTATTGAAGCATCAGAAAATAAACTTTTCACGGATTTTATGATTGTGTTGTAGGAATAGAGTTTGACAAAATTAATCAATGGTTTGTGTCTTGCACTAAGCATATAAAACCCGTTAGACAATGTCACAACTCCCATCTTTCTCCAGCGACTCAGTAGTCCCTGGACCGTTCTCAGAGAAAGGGACGATCTCAAAGCAATTTCCTTTGCATTATTCCCGGGCATTAAAACTAACGGCAGTATACTCAATCCCGAGCCTGATAGTACAGTTTCAATATTTAGCATGGGTTCTTCGGAGATAAGGGTGCTTATATTGGCACCCAGTGGGCCCTCGTTTAGATTTACCAATACTGTTTTCCCTTCCCGTTTTGTGCTCACTAAATCGAGTTTCCTCAGGTGACCGACATTTCTTGAAATCCAAGATGGTTTCTTACCCAAAGCATTGGCTAATTGCGATATTGTCATGGCCCCTTTCTGAACAATGATCAATATTTTTACCTCATTTTTATTTAATTTATTTTTAAACATCAATGCAAGTATACGAAACTATTATATATATATTTTTCCTAATATTGCACTAAGAATTAATGTATTATAAATATTACAAATATCTATAATAGCCAAGTTTTCAAAACCTTCAATTTCCTCGCTCACTCCTGCGTCTCGCTGACACCCTCCAATTCCCCTCTCCTAGAGCATTCACCCTTTGTCCACAGGTCATAATCGTCAAACGGTTTTGGTTCAGTCCTGTGAGCCCAGAGTGGGATGAGAGGTCAGGGAACTGGGAATTCTTTTTTACGAGATGTCCTATTTTCGGAGGTTGAGGTGTGGGGGTGAGGGTTTGAAACATTGTAATGTAAAAAACGAAAATATTAAATCTATCCATAATAATTACAAACTGCATGATTAGGAAGATAGTCGCAATTTGGGTAAGTTTGGCTATGCTGTTAGGCTTTATCGTTATTATTATAGAGATTGCACCATCGGTGAGAGGCATTACTATCACTGTTGATGATGATGAGCCTGCAGATTATCCAACAATTCAGGATGCGATAAATGCAAGTAAGGATGGAGACACTGTGTATGTCTACAGCGGGGTATATCATGAGAATGTTATTGTGGATAAGAGCATAAACCTAGTTGGGGAGGACAGGGATAGTACCGTAATTATCGGAGATTGGATTTACAATGTCGTAAGGATCTTGGCAGATTTTGTGAACATTTCTGGGTTCACAGTCACTAATGGAAATTATGGAATAGGGCTTTTTCTTGTTCAGAACTGCAGAGTCGCAAACAACCACATCTCCGACAATAGCTATGGGATAAATCTCCATTATTCCACAGAAAACCACATCACTCAGAATGTCATCCATTCAAGTAATTATACAGGCATTTCTATCTCTCATTCCAACGAGAACATTCTTGAGTACAACAATATCTCATCAAGTGGTTATATCGGAATACGGTTGGATTTCTCAGAAACGAACTACCTGACTAGCAATAAGTTGGAAGATGATGGAATCTTTATAGAGGGAGATTATCATGATTACTGGAGCACACACGAAATTGATCCTTCAAATACCGTAAACGGGAAGCCTATTTATTATTTGAAGAATCAAGTGGATGGTACAGTTCCGCCCGGGGCCGGACAAGTCATCCTAGCCAACTGTATGAACGTGACGGTAGAGAACCAAGAAATCTCCAATGTTAACTCTGGTATATTAATAGGATTCTCTTCGGAAAATAACATCACAGGCAACAGGGCCTGGGATAACCTCTATGGAATCCGTCTTTATTACTCCAGCAATAACAACATTATTGGCAACGATGTCTCATCAAATAATTATCAAGGCATCTATCTCTCTGACTCCAGTGATAATAATGTAGTTGACAATATAGCAAACTTAAACGAAAATAGTGGCATTCAAATTGAACATTCCAATGGTAACAATATCACTGAAAACGATGCTTCATTTAACTACAATAATGGTATTTATCTAAGATATTCCCACGGGAACATCATTAATGCGAACAGCGCCTCTTCAAACAACGACACAGGCATATATATCAGTTTTTCAAATCAAAATATAATTACTAATAACAACGCATCAGGTAACGAGGAGGGCATTTTTCTTTATGGTTCAAGCGGGAACAATATCACCGACAACATCGTTTACAATAACGAGGATCATGGTATTCTCCTAATGGGATCAGATTACAACAATATCACCGACAACAGTGCGTCGAGCAGTTCAATGGGCATTTACCTTGTTTCTTCTGATGGAAATAACATCCAATTCAACAATTTATTTAAGAACTATCGATACGGTCTTCTTCTTCAGGATTCCAGCTTCTGCAACATCACAGGTAACAACGCCTCTAACAACGACTATGGTATTTATTTTGATACATCACACGATAATAACATTACAGGCAATAACGCATTCAACAATGAATTGGGCATACGCCTCTATTCTTCCAACCAAAACAAGGTAACACACAACACTGCATCAAATAACGAATATGGTATCAACTTATATCATTCGTCAGTCAACAATACGATTTGTGAAAATATATTAACGAACAACTACTGTGCAATCCATCCAGGAGAATACCCCGATAACAACACCATCTACAACAATCACTTCTCGGATAATGAAGTCCAAATATATGTCGATACCGATGGAGACCATGTTCCAGATCCTATAGATACATACCCAAACGACCCCAATGAGTGGGCAGACACCGATGGTGATGGCTATCCAGATAACAGCGATGCCTTCCCAGAAGATCCGAACGAATGGAGCGATTTGGACGGTGATGGTATAGGGGACAATTCCGATACAGATATCAATGGCAATTATATCCCAGATGTTCTTGAGATACCATTGGTAATTTCTATAATTATAACTCTCATAATCGTAATTTTCATTTTCAATAAACGCATGAAAAAAACAAAAGAACAAACCTAAGATATAGCCAGGTACATAAATGAAAGAAAATGAGAAATTTTATACCTAAATTCCACACATTGCCCTTCCCCACAATTCTTTCTTGCCGTGCCATCTGGAGAATGAAACCACAATCCCCCCAACCAATTCCCGAATCCACTTTGGCGTGTCGGTGACCCGCTCCGATTTTCCTATGCCGGAGCATTTAGTCTCCGGTTATGCAGAACAGCAACCTCACCTTAAACCCAGGGCCTTATGGTCCTCTGTCCACAGGTTAAAATCGCCAAACGGTTTTGGTTTAGTCCTGCGGGCCTAGAGTGGGAGGGGGATAGGTTTGAACTATCGATCTATGTGCTGGGCTTGTCGAGCAGAAAAGAGAGCCCCCTCGATTTTATGGTGGTGGTCAAATCTTTCTGTAAAATCCTTGCAGTCATTTTGCAAAGATTTATATAATTCCTTGCATATTTACTATTATGGATTATGAAATCTTGAAAAGGGTACTAGAAGACCAAAGAAACGAAATTGAAATGAAATTCAGAGAGGAAAATATTATCGAGAGGGAGGGGATAACCGAAAACAAGAGATTTCTAAAGGCTCCTTTTGTTTTCATTACGACAGGTGTTAGACGTTGCGGCAAATCAATTTTCTCTATTTTACTCGTGAGGGGAGAAAAACATGGATACGTCAATTTTGACGATGAAAGATTGCGCGGCTTGGATGTTTCTGACCTCAATAAGGTTCTCGAAGCTATGTATTACCTATACGGAGACCTTGATTATATAATTATAGATGAGATTCAAGACATCCCTGGATGGGAGCTTTTTGTCAATAGATTGCAGAGGACCAAGAGGGTGATTGTAACAGGAAGCAACGCGAGATTGATGAGCATGGAACTATCCACACATCTCACAGGGAGATACGTTGATTTCAGATTACATCCATTTTCGTTCAGGGAGTTCCTTGAATTTAACAAATTTAAACCTAACATCTATCTCACGTCCTCGATTGCCAAGACGAGAAGATATCTGGACGAATACATAAAGATTGGCGGTATTCCTGATGCATACAAGTTCGGGGAGCGCTTCCTTCTTACTATGTACAACGACATCTTGAGTAGAGACATACTGTCCAGATACAGGATAAGATACCAGACGGGATTTCACGAAATGGCCCGGTACCTCGTATCGAACTATTCTTCTGAATTCAGTTATAATAGGCTATCGAACATGGGAAAGGTAAAAAATGTCCATACGATCAAGAATTACGTTTCCTATCTCGAAAATTCGTTCCTGATATTTGAGGTCAAGAGATTTTCATACAAGCTGAAGGAGCAGGGGCTGGCCCCGAGAAAGGTTTATTGCATCGATCCGGGCCTCATACAGGCCGTGGGATTCAGCATCTCGGAGAACAAAGGGCGGTTGATGGAGAATATCGTCGCCGTGGAACTCCAGAGACACAGATCGGCTAACCCGAAGTTGGAAATCTACTACTGGAAGGACCACCGGCAAAACGAGGTCGATTTCATCGTGAAGAAGGGAAACAGGATCATGGAATGTATCCAGGTCACCTATGCTTCGGACCCAATTGACATCGAGAAGAGGGAGACACGGTCCCTGTTGAAGGCAAGCAAGGAACTGAAGTGCAAGAACCGGCTCATCATTACCTGGGACTACGAGGATACAAGGGACGGTATAAGATACATTCCATTATGGAAATGGCTTCTTGGTGGTTGAATATCCTGAACTAGGCCTATAACGGTAATTGCGTTGTAATCTCCATTGATATTTTCCCTGCTGGACGAACTCTAGAAGACCGTATTCCCTCAAAACCTGATCTTATCCTTGACATGCCTATTATCGGGAGGCTGGTCCTGGAGCCTATCCTCGAAGGTATGTATCTCCTTTGGTGGAAACTCCTCCTTGTCCAATTTTCGGCAAACGGGTTCGTTATTGGGCCTCGTTGGGCGGCTCGACGAGGCTGTTGGGGATGGTACCAGTTTTACTTTCATTCTCCTCCCCTACTCAGGCTTTTAAAGAATGCATGATTAATATGAGTATCGATAAGTTTATACCATCTTGACCTACAAGGGGGAGTAAAATGGCCTATGATGACCTTAAGGAATTTAACGGTCGGAAGTACATGGGAATGCCAATTGGTGGCAAGCATGTATGGAACTATCCAAACGGAACCTGGAAGGAAAAGAAAGTGGAGCCTGATAGCTGGGTTTTCACTTTCAAATCCATGAAGCTAAGGAGAAAAGAGGCTCCAATGAATTCAGGTGCACCAATAAATACAGAATATCACTGGTACATTTTGGCTGATCAACGAGTTAGAAAGGTCGACAAAGACTCTTATGAGACGGTAATGGAGGGTGTCAAGCACAAGCTATCTCATAAAAGACCGTATTGGCGTAAATGGAGTAGCGAGTATCAGAACAATATATCAGACAGAGACAGAATAATAGCTATTTTGGAGGATATGCTAAAACGGCTCAAAGGTGGCCGCCAATTAGAGTTTGAAAATGCTGCTGAGTTGTACTTGCGACCACTAAAAAAGCAACATCTCACCGAGAAACAAACTGCCACAGCTTAGATTTATCCATCTGCCGGATTATGCGCCCAATTTTAAGGATACAGGTTAGTTTGTGGGGTTCACCTTACACATTTTGGACAGGGATCACCTTACGAATTTTGGACAAGATTTTCGATGACTGGCTCCGGGATTTTCAAGATCTGTAAGGTGGGTTGGTTTTACACCCTAAAAAGGGCGGTGAGAACGGTTTTGGTTTTTATCCAGTGGGCCCAGAGTGGGGAGGGACGAGACCGGGGCGAACTGGGGATTCTTTTTTACGAGGTGGCCTATTTTCGGAGGTTGGGGCTGAGGCGAGGTGAGTGTTGAGGTGCTCGTCTCTTGGGTTTAAATTTTAAATAGGTGGTACAAGCAAAAAGAATGAATAAGCCGTATAAAATATAAGGTCTTCATAAGAGCTTTTTCAGCCATTCTTTTGAAAACCGATAGTTGTCTTTTATCTCCAGATCTTTGATTATTTGCTCAAGTTCAACTTTATCAATTATATTAGATTTCTTGCACATTAATAAGAAGGTCGGTATGTCAATAATCGTTTTTCCTATTTCATAGGCGTATCTACCAGCTTTAGTATCACTCATAAGAATTATATCTCCCACGGCAATACATTCTGATTCCCCTAATCCAAAGTTTTGGTTTTGTAACTCCTTTACAACTTTTCTCTTTGACTTTGGTATTTTTACCGCCTTAAGCCATTTATAGGAACCGACTTCTGAGTAGATATCAGAGCATCTTTGGATTTCATTTTTGACTCCCGTAGGGATACGCACCTCGGATTTTAACAGTTCATATAGAAGATGTAGTCTTTTAATCTTGGTCAAAGAGCTTAAAAAATCACAATCAGCTACTATCATCTTTCTTCCCCATCGCCCTTTTAGCCATCTTCTCCCCCTCCTTGGGAGACAAAAACCCTCTTTTTATTTCAATCCCTCTATCTAAAAGCATTCTCTTCATTGTTTCATAGTCCGTATCAGCTAACTCGCAGGCCCTCCCAAGACTAATTTCTCCTGACTTATACAGTTCGATGGCGATGGAGATTCTCAGATCATTGTTCTTCCTTAGAAAATCCCTTATTGCATCCCGGATGAACTCGCTCCTGCTGCCGTAATATCCGGTTTTTGGGACCACATCGATTTCTTTTTTCATGAGTTCCGGTAATGTGAAGCTTTCCACAGACATTATATCACCACAGTAGTAGTACAGTAATATTAGTTAATATAATTTTCGAGGGATTTATGAGTATTGATCATAAACATTACGATTATAAAGGGCATGTTAACATATCAATATGCCCGTTGTAAAGGGCATGTTCTGTTATTTTAGCCGGTATTGCCCTCTCCTCACAAATTCCACAGTCCCCTCATCCCTCAAAACCTGCAACTGCTGCCTGATCTTGTCTTTTACATGCCTGTTATCTGGATGGAGGCTCTGGGGCCTATCTGCGAAGGTATGTATCTCCTTTGGTGGAAACTCTTCCTTGTCCAATTTTCGACATATAAGCCGTCCAATCCTCGGCAGATATATGCCGCATTTTGTAAAAGGTGCATATGCCGGATTTTGTACGGATTTGGGGGTTAGCCGCTCCTTGTTTGGTTAATTATTTTTGGACAGGAGCGTCACCTAGTAAATTTTCTTGGTTGATTGATACTATTATTCGAAAGATTTACAAGTCCGTATGCCGGATCTCGAATGGAAATGAAGGCAGACTGGCTAGGTGGGTTTCCAATCTTCGGCAGATGGATTGGTTTGGCGGAGCCCAGAAAGGGGTGGGGAGACTGGGTAGGATATGAAGGGGATTAAAAGGGTGGAATCCTTTGTGAATATGATTAACCTTGAGGGATTTTTTGAACGCTTGTTGGTGTATTTGCATATATTACAAAACGCCGAGAAACCCAGATAAATGTCATTTACTCTTGATTTATAAGAAACTTTCATATTGTATTATCTGTATTCTGAGTCGAAGAAAAAATTTTTAATAGAGGTTGATGAATGTCATGGAAGAGGATGGTGGTTGGAACATTTTCTGTAATAATGGCCCTCAACATTCTCCAAATTAACGTATTCCTGATTACCCTATATGATGCCCAAATCACATCAGGTGAACCGGGTAGCAAATTTATATCAGACATGATCACCACCATTTGGTATGGTGAAATCTTCATTGGCCTGATCTTGAGCGTGGTCCTGGTCCTGAGCTATCGTTCTATGAAGAAGCGAAAAGAGGAATCATCACTCAACAAAATCGAAACGCCAAAAGGTAAAATGAGCATCACATCCACCATTGGCTATAATCCACCGTATATATTTTACGAGGTCAAGGTGGGTAATAAGACCGATTTTAATATCAGCGATGTAACAACCCGAGCTTACCTTTCAAATGATATTTTTACCCTCGATGATAATATTAAAATCATTCCGCTGGTGAAAGCGAGAGGCTCAGAAACCGTGGAATTTAATATTATGCCGAAGAGTGGAAATCAGGGTAAAGCACATGTACTGGTAAGGATCAACTATTATAATCCTGATATCGATGATTATGAGGAACAGCTCTCAACTCCCATGGCGATAAGGCTGTTGTGGCCGGTATTACATAGCGGGAAAATAGGAGAGGAAGAATGGGAGAGGATCATCAACACACTTCACACATCCGAAAGAACCATACAGGATATTCCTATAACTGGGGAGCGATGCAACGAATTCGGCCTGGGTATAATGCAGGGAAAGGATTTTAACATCATTTCCTCAAAAGTAATGGAGGAGGATGTTTATACCACAACAACATGGCTCTACGCTCTGGAGAAGGACGGCTCAAAGTGCGCTACAAAGGTGACGGTTTCAGCTAAAACCAGGGACAAACCTCCCTCCCAGCTTAAAATTGAGTTCTTCGCGGAAAGTAGAGAAACTCTTATTGGTCTCTATTATCTAATTCTTAATGATCTCAATAAAGTTCTTGAGATTCTGGTTAAGCGCAAGGTTCTGGACATAAAGGTAGGAGAGGAGCAGGTAAGAAAGAAGCTCGATAAGATGCACATTGAGGAACTACGCCGGTTCGAAGAAGCCTATAATCTTCTTTGCGAAGCCGAGACATCTGGAACCATTTTGCCGAAGGAGGATTTCCCCGACTCTGCTAAAAAGGCGATTCTACTGGTTTACTTCAACGCTGTTGAGGTTTATGTAAGAGGGAGGATGAAAGAGCTGATACCAAAGGGAGTAACTATACTCCTGGGTGAAGACCGCGGCCACATAAATACAAGAAAAAAGGATTGGGAGAAGACTTGGGCGTCTCTCAGTCTAGGTAATTGCACCCATATAATAGACATTAACAGATATATTTTTTTAAAGAACGAG